>JBARVK010000117.1:0-1736 GCA_049646225.1 Nodosilinea sp. | reverse complement strand
CAGTTATACCAAATCATGTTTATATATTCCTGGTTTGTAAAGGCATGGCAGTGCAATGCTCCCTACGAAGTATCGGTTTTGAATCGGGATTGTGTGACTCAGATTTGGGATTAGTCTCTTGTGGCTCTACTCTTCCACTCGGTAGCCGAAGTCTTCGAGGCGGCTGCGGGACTGTCGCCATTTGGGCACGACCTTCACAAACAGCTCCAGGTAGACTTGGCCCATCACCAGCTTTTGGATCTGCTGGCGGGCGTCGGAGCCGATGGTCTTGAGCATGCTGCCCTTTTTGCCGATCAAGATACCTTTCTGCGAATCACGCTCGACGTGGATGGTGGCCAGAATGCGGGTAATCTTGGTGTCTTCTTCCACGCGATCGACGGCGATCGCCACCGAGTGGGGCACCTCCTCCCGCGTGTTCAGCAAAATTTGCTCGCGGATCAGCTCGCCCATGATGAAGCGCTCGGGCTGGTCGGTGATCAGATCGGGTGGGTAGTAGTAGGGGCCGGGGTCGAGCTGGTCGATTAGGGTGGCGAGCAGGGTGTCGAGGCTAGTTTCGTGCAGGGCGGAAAACTTAACCAGGGGCCAGCCCTGGGCGTCAGCTAGTTTCTGGTAGCTGGCTTCGAGGGCCGCAACGGCTTCAGCCTCCTCCGGCTGCCGGTCAATTTTGTTCATGCCCAAGAGCACCGGGCCGCTGGAGTGGGCCAGCAGCTCAGCCACAAACTGGTCGCCCCGCCCGGCCTCTACGCTGCCGTCGACGACAAACAGGGTGGCATCTACTGAATCGATCGCCATCCGGGCATTTTTGACCAAAATTTTGCCCAGCTCGTGGTGGGGCTTGTGAATGCCGGGGGTATCGACAAAAATAATCTGCGCCTGGTCGTTGGTTAAAATGCCGCGCAGGCGGTTGCGAGTCGTCTGGGCCGTGGGGGAGGTGATCGCCACCTTTTGGCCCACCAGGGCATTCATCAGGGTCGATTTGCCCACGTTGGGGCGGCCTACAATGCCCACAAACCCAGACCTAAACCCCTCGGGTGGGGTAGGTATAGCGCTGTAGCCGACCGGGTCAAAGGTGTCGACCATGTTAGTAGCCTGTGACATGAATCACGACCTCACGGGCTGAGCCCCGCGATCGATGTTCCCACAGGTAAAGGCCCTGCCAGGTGCCCAGGGCCAGCCGACCCTGCATGACTGGAATTGTCTCGCTGGTGTGAGTCAGCACGGTGCGAATGTGGGCGGGCATGTCATCGGGGCCTTCGGTACTGTGGATGTAGTGGTTGCCCTCGGGCACCAGCTGGGCCAGGAAATTCTCTAGGTCAACCAGCACGTCTGGGTCAGCATTTTCTTGAATGATCAAGCTGGCGGAGGTATGGCGCAAAAACACCGTGCACAGCCCAGTCTCGACACCCGAGGCCCGCACCACGTCTTGCACCTGGTTGGTGAATCGGTGCAGCGATTTGCCCCGGGATTGCAAGGTTAGCACCTGCTGGTAGTGGCGGGTGGTGGCGGTGGAGGGTGTCATCGGCAAATCACCAGAATAGACCGTTCTCTATTCTGTCAGACTTTAGCGCCGGGGTGCTATTCCAGGCTGAGGGGCACCAGGCGACCCTGGGCGGTCAGCCCCAATCGCATGGGCGCATCGGGGAGAATGGGTTTGCCGGTCAGGGCGCAAACCTGCTCCCGCTCGGCCACCGCGCCAAAGCTGGCGCAGATATCATGGGGCTGAAGTTGGCCAGAGC
>JBARVK010000116.1:0-11824 GCA_049646225.1 Nodosilinea sp. | reverse complement strand
GGTTTCTTTTGTGCAATGCACAGGTGAATAACAGTTCCCAAAGAAGAAACCCGGTTTCTAAACCCATAGGCTAACCTGCGCCTGCGCTAAAAATATCCTGTGCTGTTAGCGTGAGGTCTTCAAAGGTCGGTGAAATCAGGCGATCATTTTCGGTAAATCGCTCTAATTGATAACCATCGGCCCCCAAGGTGCAGAGCGTGATTGTGGGCTGCTTGGGCTGGCCGATCACCCGCGCTGCCCCCAGGGCGCGAAAATCCACAATCCAATATTCTGCGATCCCCATGGCCTCGTAGTCAGCCAGCTTGAGGCCGTAGTCGTCACGCCAGTTGGTGCTGACCACCTCGACCACCAGCTTGATCGTGGCCCCGTTACAGACCGTAGACGCCTTTTCCCACAGCGGTTCGTGCGGTAGTTGGCCGCGATCGAGCACCGCCACATCGGGAATATAGCCTGCATTGGGCCGGGGCGGCTTCACCACACATGTGCGGGGAATCGTCAGTGGCAAGGCCCCTTGATCGATCAGCACCCCCAGCTTCAAGGCGATGAACCCACCAATGTCTTCATCGGCACCCGTAGGTCGCACCTCCACCACCTCGCCTTCGATCAACTCATAGCGACCGCCATTGCTGGGGTACTGGTCTATGAATGCCTCAAAACTCAGAGGTTGCTCTGTAGCCTGCACCATCTCAGCACTCGCTAAAACAAACGCAACTAGAGAACTGACGTAACTAGAAACCTGATGCAACTAGCTTACTGCATGGTACCGATGGCTTGGCGACCGTAGACCAGCGATCGCCAACCCTGGAATGTCGTGCAGATGACTTGACAAATCAATTTTTGTTGAAATAATCAATACATCAACTTTTTTTGAAATGAGGCTGGTCGCGCAGCGCTGTGACTAGCTTCATTTTTCGTGCGCTAGAGAGGATGTTGGAATGGTCAGAGTTGCCGTTAACGGGTTTGGTCGCATCGGACGGCTGGTGCTGCGGGCGGGCTGGGCCTTCCCCGAACTGGAGTTTGTCCACATCAATGAGATCAAGGGCGGCGCTGAGGCAGCGGCGCACCTGCTCACGTTCGACTCCGTCCACGGCCGGTGGAATCACGACGTCGAGGCCGTGGGCAGCGAAAAAGTCACCATTGACGGCGTGCCCCTCAGCTTTAGCAGCGGCGCATCCCCCGGCGAAGTGCCCTGGGCCGACTACGGCGTAGACCTGGTGCTGGAGTGCTCCGGTAAGTTTCGCACCGTAGAATCCCTGGCCCCTTACTACGACCACGGCGTTAAAAAGGTGATCATCGCAGCCCCAGTCAAAGAGGGTGCGCTCAACGTGGTCTACGGCATCAACGACCATCTGTACGACCCAGCGGAGCACCACCTGCTTACTGCCGCCTCCTGTACCACCAACTGCCTGGCCCCGGTGGTCAAGGTGATCCACGAAGGGCTGGGCATTCGCCACGGCGTGATCACCACCATCCACGACCAGACCAACACCCAAACGATTGTGGATGCCCCCCACAAAGACCTGCGCCGCGCCCGCGCCACTGGAATGTCGCTAATACCCACGACAACGGGTTCAGCCACCGCCATTACCTTGATTTACCCCGAATTGGCGGGCAAGCTGAACGGTCTAGCGGTGCGCGTGCCCCTGCTGAATGCCTCGCTGACCGACTGCGTATTTGAGGTCGATCGCCCTACTACCGTCGAAGAAGTCAACCAGCTGCTCAAAGCTGCCGCCGACGGCCCCCTCCACGGCATTCTCGGCTACGAAACCCGGCCCCTGGTGTCGGTGGACTATAAGGATGATCCGCGTTCTTCAATTATCGACGCCCTCTCCACCATGGTGGTGGACAGCACCCAGGTCAAAATTCTCGCCTGGTACGACAACGAGTGGGGCTACTCCTGCCGCATGGCCGAACTCGCCCGCAAGGTAGCGCAGAGCTTGTAGCCCCTCCTTCCAAATCCCCTCCTGGGAGGGGTAGGGGTGAGTTGACGCAGCCTCCGAGACCCAGACCCACCCCGCCCTCCGGGCACCCCTCCCAGGAGGGGACGGTAACCTTCCTACCCGCTTACCCATCCACCCTCCCCTCCCCATGACCTCCTCCACCTTCAAGCCCGAGAGCTTGCGCAACTACGCAATCATCACCGCCGCCTACTGGGGCTTCACCATCACCGATGGTGCGCTGCGGATGCTGGTGCTGCTGCACTTCCACGTGCTGGGCTACACGCCGTTTGAGATCGCCATGCTGTTTCTCTTCTACGAAGTGTTTGGCGTAGTGACCAACTTTCTGGGCGGCTGGATTGGCTCCCAGGTGGGGATTCGGCAGACGCTTTACGGCGGCATTGCCCTGCAAATTTTTGCCCTGGGGATGCTGAGCTTCTTGAACCCCGACTGGCTGGTGCCGGTGCAGGTGGGCTATGTGATGCTGGCCCAGGCGTTTTCGGGGATTGCGAAGGATCTCACCAAGATGAGTTCCAAGAGCGCTATTCGTCTGGTGGTGCCGAAAGAGGCAGAGTCACGGCTGTTTAAGTGGGTGGCGGTGCTGACGGGGTCAAAGAATGCGCTCAAGGGCGTGGGCTTTTTTGTTGGCGCGGCCCTGCTGGAGGGAGTGGGCTTTCGTCCGGCGCTGCTAATTCAGGCGACGGTGTTGTTCGTCATTTTGCTGTCGGGGGCGCTGCTCCCGGCGGGCATGGGCAAGATTGGCAAGAAGGTGACGTTTCGCCAGCTGTTTTCTAAGAGCAAAGCGATCAACGTGCTGTCGGCGGCCCGGTTCTTTTTGTTTGGCTCGCGGGATGTGTGGTTTGTGGTGGCGCTGCCGGTGTTTTTGTACGAGGTGCTGGGCTGGCAGTTCATGCAAGTGGGCACCTATATGGCGATCTGGGTGATTGGCTACGGCATGGTGCAGTTTTTTGCGCCGCAGCTGCTGCGCAAAGACAGTTCCGGGAAGGTGGTGCCCAGGGCAAAAACGATTCTGTTTTGGACGTCGTTGTTGACCGCAATTCCGGCGCTGATTGCGCTGGTGCTAATGTCGGGGGTGCGGGGCGACATTGCGGTCACCGGCGGGCTGATTGTGTTTGGGGTGGTGTTTGCGTTTAACTCGGCGGTGCACTCGTACCTGGTGCTGGCCTACACCGAGGATAAAGACGTGAGCCTGAATGTGGGCTTTTACTACATGGCCAACTCGGGCGGGCGGCTGCTGGGCACGATTACCTCGGGCTTGTTTTACCAGTGGTTTGGGCTGGTGGGCTGCCTGTGGATGTCGAGCCTGTTTGTGCTAGCGGCGGCGCTGATTACGACGCAGCTGCCCGATCCTAAAGCTTCTAGCACGTTGTCGGTTTAAGGAGCGGTGGGTTACGGCGGAACCAAGTTTGGGATGGGGTGGCTCAGGGGAGTTGCCGCCTAACCCACCCTACGGGGGACTGTGGTGTAGCACCCTAAGTCGTGGAGGGGCATCTACGCCAGCACAGGCAAGCAATCATCCCAAAGAATTGTAAGGGAGCGTGTTTCGGGAATTTAATTTACTAAACTGTAGTTATAGTTACAGTTTTTTCGAGGAAATTGGCAATGGAAAGCAAGTCTGCCAGTGAGCGGCGTCAGGTTATTGGCGAACTGCGCCATCAGCTGCGGTTTGCGCAGCCCCAGGAGCGCGATCGCATTCGTCAAGAACTGAGCTTTTGGGAAATGCGCGGTCGCTAAGCCACGGCCAGCAGGGGCAGCAGCAGGGTGACAAAGAAGTACACCAGCGCGCCCGTAAACACATAGCTGTCGGTGCGGTCTAAAATACCGCCGTGGCCGGGGATGAGGGCACCAGAGTCTTTGACCCCGGCATCTCGTTTCATTAGCGATTCGGTCAGGTCGCCCAGCAGGCTAGATATCCCAATCATCAGGCCTAGTGCCGCTCCCGTAGCGGGCCAGAGCGGCCACTGGAGCCAGTAGCTACCCACCAAGGCCACCACCATGCTGCCTAACATGCCAAAGACCGCTCCTTCCACGGTTTTCTTGGGGCTGATGTTGGAGAGCGGGGTACGGCCAATCATTTTTCCGGCGGTGTAGGCACCAATGTCGGCGGCCCAGATGCAGGCAAAGGCCAGCAGGGTCACGACCAAGCCGTAAGGGAGCGTGTCTAGGGTTGGGGGCCAGGTTTCGGGCCAGAAACCGCCCAGGGGTAAAGTCGCACCGGAGTCGCCCAAATCGCGCAGCCGCACCCAAAAACTGGGCAGATAGCAACCGTAGAACAGGCCCAAAATTGAGGCCGCTACATCGGCAATCGTGGCCACTTGAGGCTGAAACAATAGATAAAAACAGATGAATGTGCCGCTCAAGGGCAGCAGTGCATCGGCTAGGGTGGGCGAAACGTGAGCCATAATCAGCAATAGCTGACTCACCACTAGGGTGGTTTTGGCCGCTGGCAAAATGCCTTTAGCTTTGACTAGGGCAAAGATTTCGAGCTGACCTAAAAAGATAATTACCCCAAAGCCCAGGGTAAAGTACCACCCCCCTAGACTAATCATGGTCAGGGCCAGGAAGATGGCAACGAGTCCGCTAACGATTCGAGACCAGGGCATAAGCAGGGGTACAAAGGGTTGAGTCGAGGCATTACCCCTGAACGGTGGACAGTGGCAAAGCTTCTTACACTGTGCCACATTACCCCGCCAGCACCGTTAGAAACCTAAATTAGAGCACTGGCCAGCTCGGGGTAGCCCGCCTCTACCAGGGCGCGATCGCGAATTCGGCAAGAGTCACACCGCCCGCAGGGGATTTCACCGCCCTGGTAGCACGACCAGGTTTGGGCGATTGGCACCCCTAGGGCTACGGCGCGATGCACAATCTCCACTTTAGAATCCATCACCAGAGGCGCGACTAGCTTAGGGGCATGGCCCTCTAGCCCCACCTTAGACGAGAGTTGCGCGAGCTGCTGAAAGGCGGCCAGATACTCAGGCCGACAGTCGGGATAGCCAGAGTAATCAACCGCATTGATGCCCAGGTAGATCGCCTCGGCCCCCTTGGCTTCGGCCAGAGCCAGCGCGAGGGCAATAAAGACCGTGTTGCGCCCCGGCACGTAGGTAGAGGGAATGCCTCCTTCGGTACCGTCCTGGGGCAGCGGCTGAGCCAGGTCGGTTAGCGAAGACGCGCCCCACTGGGCCAGGTTGACATCAATAAGGTGGTGATCTGCGATCGCAAAATGCTGAGCCACTGCCTTGGCCGCTGCTAGCTCGCGCTGGTGCCGCTGGCCGTAGTTAAACGACAGAGCCACGACTTCATAGCCATCTGCGATCGCCTGGGCCGCCGCCGTAGCCGAGTCGAGCCCTCCCGACAGCAGCACAACGGCAGTGGGTGAAGACAGCGGCAAAGGCATGGGGCTAGTACTCTAAAATCAGTTGGGTTATTGAGCTATGCAGTAACACAAGTTTGCGTCGGGATGACTACAGCTGTGCTACGGGGTCAGGGCTGGGGCCGCGCCAACCTGCGATTCTAAAATTACCCCATAGAGGGGGCTGGTGGCCATGAGCTGTTCGTGGGTGCCCTGGGCCACCAGCCGCCCTTTGTCGAGGAGCAAAATGCGGTCGGCGGTGCGCACGGTACTGATCCGCTGAGCAACCACAAAAGCGGTGCAGGTGCGGCGGCGCATCAGGTCGTCGAGGGCAGTTTGGATTTGGGCGGCGGTTTGGGCATCGACGGCAGAGGTGCTGTCGTCAAGAATCAAGATGTTGTAGTCGGTGAGCAGGGTGCGGGCGATCGCAATTCGCTGCTTTTGCACTCCCGACAGCCCCACCCCGCGCTCGCCGACTACCGTGTCGTAGCCGTCGGGTAAACTGGCCACGAAATCGTGAATTTGGGCCGCCTTAGCCGCGGCAACTACCTCATCCAGGGTTGCTTCGGCTTTAGCGTAGGTAATATTGGAGAAAATAGTGCCCGAAAATAGCGTGGTTTCTTGAAAGACAGTGCTGATGCGCGATCGCAGACTTTCTAAGGTAAAGTCGCGCACATCGCGGCCATCGATACGCACCGACCCAGCGGTGACGTCGTAGAAGCGAGGAATCAGGTTGGTGACGGTGCTCTTGCCCGAGCCGGTCATGCCGAGGATGGCGATCAGCTCGTTGGGTTTGGTCTCAAAGGAGATGTCGCCCAGGGCCGGGCTGGCGACACCGGGGTAGCGAAACGACACATTTTCGAAGGTGACTCTGCCGCCGCAGGTGGTGAAGGGAACGGCCTGGGGGCGATCGTTAATATCCACCGCCGCGTCGATCACTTCGTAGACTCGCTCTGCCGAGGAGGCCGCCTGGGCGATCGCCGGAGCGGCAAAGCCAATCAGCAAAATCGGCTGCACAATCAGCAGCAGGTAGGCATTAAACGCCACCAGCTCGCCCACCGAAAAGCGATCGCCAATCACCGCTGCCCCGCCATAGCCCACCACCGCCACCACCACTAGGTTGCTGGCCAAAAAGATGAACGGGAACGTATTGCGAATCGCCAAAATGGTCTTCATGTTGGCGGCGACGAGGCCGGTGTTGAGCTGGGTATAGCGATCGCGCTCGACCGCTTCACGCACAAACGCTTTAACCACCCGCACCCCCAGTAAATTTTCTTGAAGAACGGCGTTGAGGTCGCTGAGCTGCTCCTGCACTTGGCGAAACAGCTCGTTGTTGCGGGTAAAGAACCGCGCCATCAGCCAGGCCGCCACAGGTACTACCGTCAGGCTGATCAGCGCCAGCCGCCAGTTCATCACCAGCAGAATCGTGGCGATCGAAACCAGCGTGGCCAGACCGCTAATCACCTGCACCAGGCTAGTGCTCAAAAAGGTGCGAATTTGCTCGATATCGCTGGTCACGCGGGTTAGTAACTGCGACGTTTGGGCCTGGTCATGGTAGCTAAAGCTGAGGGTTTGAATTTTGCTAAAAATGCGGTTGCGCAGGTCGTAGACCACGCTCTGCGACATCGCCTCGGCGCAGAAGCTCTGGCCAAAGTTAAATAGCCCCCGGGCCAGGGCCGCCATCACCAGCGCCGCCCCACTCTGCAACACCACCGTCAGATTGTTTTCGGCAATGCCCTGGTCAATGGCCCAGCGAAACAGCTGCGGCGTCACCGCGTAGGCCGCCACCAGCAGCAGCGCACTGACCAACGCCCCCAGCGTCAGCCAGGGATAGCGCCTGAGGCTACCCAGCACCCGCTGCAGCTGCCGCAGTGAAGAGGTATTTTGAGACTGAGACTGCACCAATGGCCTGCTCCTACGGCACCTGCATCATTCTAGGCGAGGTTCGATGGGACCCAGCGGTACAAGCCTGCCGAACTGAGGTCAGGGTTGTTGGCTTAGCACGCGGTTACAAATTTTGGATACTAGTCGCGGCTAGAATTTGTTGACCGCTGCCAGCGCCTGGTTTCAAGTTGAAACAAGCCAATACAAAGGCTGAGCCACAGAAAGCCAATGCTGTACCCGGCCACTACATCTGTGGGCCAATGAACACCCAGATAAATACGACTGAAGCCAATGCTGCCAATCAGCACAACGGCGATGCCGTAGACCCACCCTTTCTGCAGCTGAAACCGCTGCGCCATCAGATAGGCAGAGAATCCGTAAAGCACCATGGCCCCCAGCGCATGACCACTGGGAAAGCTGTAGGACGTTTCGGTAATCAGTTGCGACCACAACTCTGGTCGCGCTTTCCCAAAAAACAGCTTAAATCCTGTGCTCAGCACCGCCCCACCGATACAGGTGATAGCGAAGATAGCGGCAACCCGCCAGCGCCAGCGCCACCATAGCCAGATCACACCAATACAGGTCAAGGGAACCACGATCTCAGGATCTCCCAGGTGGGTGGTAGTCAGCATAATCTGATCTAGCGCAGGATTGGCAAACCCGTTGATCCACAGCAAAATAGTTTCGTCAACCGCGAAGGCTTCCTGTTCCAGTACGTCTTCAGCTAAATTCGCTAAACCAAACAGCAGCAGCAGACAAACCCCCAGCCAGGTCACCCCAACGGTTGCGACAAAGGATATTAAGCGGGGATGAACGGCATGCATCCATAACCTGGCTAATTTTTTTAGGGTTGCCTGCATGGTGGATGAGTGGATGAACGTAACTATGGCAATCAGAAGTCAGGGGGGTCTTCTAGACCCGCACGTTAGAGGCCCTTGGGGGCTTCGTAACTATCTTTCCAATATCGATGGGTAAAGAAGCATCTACCCAAAGGAGTAGGTCAATAGGTTAGTATGAGTACCCCCGTCAACCAAAAGACCTTAGGACGGACGGCGTACTGTGAGGAACTTTGCAATTGGGGCAGTTTAAACCCAATTGTCTTGAGGAGAGCTTTGCCAGATTGTGTCAACTGTACTGACTCAATCACTTATGTCAGTTCAAAGGTTAGCAGGGCGGCGGGAAGTCATTTATCAATTGTTTCTCACCGCCTACGCCCGCGAGTCTGCCAAGGGCAAGCGCTGGCCGCCGGTTTTCAGCAACACAGTCCTAAGCCGGTGCAGCCCGCCCCGCTCATTCAAGCCCTGGTGGAGCTGCTTCAGTCAGCCTAAACCTTGGGAGAACCCAGCGGCCCCAGCAGCAAAAACGGCCAGGGCAGTTCGATATCGGGCACCAGGTCAGCGTGGGCCTGTAGCCCTGGAACAGCCGAGGGCAGAACAAACCGCAGCGATCGCAGCGAAGCGGGCCGGTGGCCATCGGCATCGACCACGCCATACTCCCGGGCCAGTTCGGCCACAATCTGCACCTGCCCGGCGCGGCGTAAAACATGAGGATCGGTGGCCAGGGCGGCGATGACTCGCCCGCTCAACAGAGGCGTTTCCCAGTTGTAGTGAGTCTGAACCGAGGCTGAGGCATCATCGTTGGCTGGGGGGTTGCCCAGGCCCATCTCTCCGGCAAACTGGGTCATCAGCTCGGTGCCGACGATGCCGGGCCAGACCGAGAGCGAGGTCACCTGGTGTTTTTTCAGTTCTACGGCCATATCGGCGGCCATGCGATCGCAGGCGGCTTTGCCCACCCCGTAGGGCACACCAAAAATGTACGATAGCCCGCCCCACGACGAGAGCGTGCAGATTAGCCCCCGGCGACGGGGCACCATTAACCGGGCTGCATAAACGCTGGCGACGTAGTGGCCGCGCAGCCCCACATTATTGCAGGCATCCCAAAAGTCGGGCTCAGCCTCCCAAAAGGGCTTGCCATAGGCAGCTTTGAGGGCAGAAACACCGGCATAGGCATTGTTGACCAGCAGGTCGAGCCGCCCCGCCTGCTCCGCTTCAATCTGCTCGAACAGGGCGCGAACTTGGTCGTCGTCGCTGTGGTCAACCGGCACAGGCCGAGCGACTCCGCCCGCCTGGTTGACCGCCTCAGCGGTTTCCTCTAGCGACCCCACCGACTCTGAGGTGGCCGTCAGCGTGCGCCCCGTGATGTAAACCGTGGCCCCAGCTTCCCCTAGCCCCAGGGCAATGCCTTTGCCTAGCCCCCGGCTCGCCCCGGTGACCAAGGCAATAGCGCCCTGCAGGGGTTTCTCAACGTGATTTCTCAAAATGGTTTCCAGGGCGGTGCCTAGGGACGCTTGCTACACTTAGATCATACGGAAATAGTCAGCTTTGTGGAGGAGAAAGCCGATGTGTGGACGGTTTACCCTCAACCAAACGGGGGATGATTTAGCGGCAGCCTTTCACCTCAGGGCCGTTCCATCGGTAGCTCCCCGCTACAATATTGCCCCCACCCAGCCCGTCGTCACGGTGGTAGCCACTTCTGATGATCCAGAGCCTCACGTCCAGCACTTACAGTGGGGTCTGATTCCAAGCTGGGCTAAAGATCCGGCGATTGGTAGTCGGCTGATTAATGCTCGGGCCGAAACGGTTTCGGAAAAGCCTTCGTTTCGAGCGGCGTTTAAGCGACGGCGCTGCCTGGTCTTAGCCGACGGCTTTTACGAATGGCAGCGGCAGGGCGATCGCCAGCCCAAGCAGCCTTACTACATTTTCCTTAAAGACCACCAACCCTTTGCTTTTGCCGGGCTGTGGGAGCACTGGCACGACCCAACTAGCGGTGGCGAGTTGCAAACCTGCACCCTTTTAACCACCGAGCCCAACCCACTGATGGAGCCCATTCACAACCGTATGCCGGTTATTTTGCCCCCCAAAGACTACGCGGCCTGGCTAGACCCCAGCTTCTATCACCCCCAAACCCTCCAGTCGATGCTGCGCCCCTACGAGGCCAATGCCATGGATCGCTATCCGGTATCAAAAGTTGTTAACAAACCTGGAAATGATACGCCTGCCTGCATCGAACCCCTGGGCGCTGAAGCCGGCGGTGTATAGCACTGCTCCCTTAGCCTGCATTATTCATGAGCCGACTGAAAGGTCCGTCATTCCCGTGGCCACGGAAATGACAGTCGCCGAAGGCCGGTTGCGTGAATAATCCGAGTTAGATTAGGCTCCGTTAAGGAGTCAGCTTGGAGGAGGGTCAGACGTCAGCCAGCACAAGCTGGAGATCTACAACTGTGCAGAAATCAACTCAAAGGGGCGCAAGCCAGCGGTTGCTGGAGAAAGGAGAAGTACAGCGCAGATCGTTACGTAGCGGTTAAGATACCCCTTTACGTAGATTCTGGGCTACCTGACGTCCGGTAGTCTAGTCATGACTAGTGGATTTCCTGACCCAAGCCTGGAAGGTTAGTATAAAAGGATACATGCAGCTATTGTGCAAGCTATGCATGAAGATAGAGTAAAATTCTACTAGAAACTTTATGACGTTCTCACGGATCTGTTATCAAGACATTAGTAGAAATACGCAAAGTTCTTGCTAACGGCTGAACGGGTTGTGTTTCTAGGGGCATCCATAGCGCTCTTCATTGATCCGAGATGCGATCGCAATCGGCTAAGAGCACCGAGAGACTTAAGACGCTGTTACTGGGGTAATGCCATGCTGAAGCTCAGCAAATTTAGAGGACGAGGCCCAAGCCACCTCATCTCCAAAATGACTGGACTCGCTTCCCTTGTAGCGGTAGTGCTGGCTAGCTGGCCCGCCCAGGCCAGTGTGACCCTGACTCGAGCCGATGTGGAGGCGCTGCGCAACCGGGTCGAGCTTATTCCCCGAGGGCGACAGGCTAGAGCCGCTAGGATGTCAGACTTTTTAGCCGTAGGAGATGCCCTGCGCACCGCCGCCGCCGCCCAGGCCGACCTGCGCTTCAACGACGGTTCTTTGGCTCGAGTAGGCGAGCGGGCTACCTTTCGCTTTGTGCCTAACACCCGCAATTTTCGGCTGACCAACGGTACGGTACTGCTGCTCATTCCCCCGGGGCGGGGCCGGACCAACATCCAAACCCCCAGTGCGATAACCGGCATTCAGGGGTCGGCAGTGGTGGTACGTTACGTTCCAGACAGCGATATGACGGTTGTCATGGCGTTGACCAACAACCCCGCTGGGCCAATGACCATTACTACCAACAGCTGTAGTGGTAATGGCGCCGCCTGTGGCCCCACCGAATATTCCCTTTACGGCGGGCAGATGGCCCTAATTCAAGACAATCAGGTGCAGGTGGTCGAGTTCGATTTGCCTACGTTTTATCAGACCAGCCCCCTTGTAGAAGGGCTGGAGCTAGACAACCCCGATGCAGAGTCTCCCCTGGGGCCTGCCCTCGAATCGGTGCGCGAAGAGACCTTAGAAGCGTTGGCCGAACAGTCTCCGTTTTCAGCCGAAGCCGTAACCCTCAACCCGGCCATTATTGGTTTAGATGGTCCCAGCGAATTCAATGGTGAGCAGCCCTGGGTACTCTCGCCTGCTAATTCCGGCGCTGCTCCTGTCTCTATTCTGCGCGGAGTGCTGACCCCTGGAGAGGGATTGATTACCGATATTC
>JBARVK010000115.1:0-6921 GCA_049646225.1 Nodosilinea sp. | reverse complement strand
ACCAGGTGATTGACGAAGCCAACTGCTCTCTAGTGCTGTTTGGCGAGCCCCACACCTAGCTGCGCCCGCATCAGAAAACCCCCAGCAGCGGCTGCCGGGGGTTGCTAAGCAACAACCAATGGAAATTCAGCGATGGCTATCCCTACAGACCCGACTTGGTTTCGGCCTTAGCGTCATCAGAGAGCTGAAAGACCGTTTCCAAAGACGCCCGCTTGCCGTCTGTTTGCTGATTTAGCATGCCGCCTAGCGCCTTGGTCAGCAGCGCATCGATCGAAAACCGACCACCACCATTGATCACAAAGAACAGAAACGTCGCCGCGTACAGGGCAGACAGCTCCAGGTAGGGAATGCTCAGACCCGCCACCTTGACGTGGTGGTACATGGCCACCGTCATGGTGAAAAACAGACCCAGCGCAGCCGGACGGGTGAACAACCCCAAGGCCACCAAAGGAGCACCGATGAGCTCGGTAAAGGCCGCCATATAGCTGAGGGTAATGGGAAAGGGCAGACCCAGGTAGGCCACATAGGCCTGGGCAAAGCTTTCAATGTTAGCCAGTTTGTCGAGACCGTTATGGACCATAACAACACCGGCCACAATTCTCAGAATTGTCCAGGAAATCTGAAAAGCGGTGTTAGAGGACTGGTTGGGCTGAAGCGCAAGGCCGCCCAGGGATAGGATGCGCTGCTGAGCAATCATATGGATTAAGAAAAATTAACATCTGTATTAATTATCCTAACGAAGTTTTTAGAGAAGTAAAGGGTTGGCTTATACCAATTTGCTCTCTTGGATAAAAAATTGAACCAAGGTAGCGCTGTAGAGAACAAGTCCTAGGGTTAGGTTCAGAGGCCGATCAACCCAGCGCGGGACCGTACGGCGCACTGATTTCTGTTTGGGTACGACCTGACAAAAAGTCCGTAGGCCAACCTGCTGTTCGCCCACGGACATCTGCCCTATCTCGCCCCAGTAAAAGGGCAACTGTGCTGAGGTAGCCCTTATTCCGCTACGAAAATATGGTCACGGGTTAGCCCTAGCCCTTTCCCTAGGGTGGCAATCTGGGTTTGGCCCTGACTGCCGGTACCGTCGGGGTCAAAGAAGAGCGCGCCCGATGAGCCGTCGTAGATCACCCGATGGCCCGAGGCTGTGGCGCTAGAGCCTAGATGCAAGGCATCTGCAGCTAAGGTGCCGTTAGCCACCAATTGACCACCAAAGCCAGCAGCCGATAGAACGATCAGATCCTCCGCGGTGGTGAAGTCGGTAATAACATCGACCCCATCTTGGGGAGAGGTAAACGTAAAGCGATCGCGCCCACTTCCCCCAGTCAATGTATCAATACCAGCTCCACCAATCAGCGTATCGTTGCCGCTGCCGCCGTCCATCACATCATTGCCCAGCCCACCCAATAAGGTGTCGTTGCCATCGAAACCCTGTAGCGTGTCGTTACCTGCGCCGCCATCAAGGTAGTTGTTGCCAGCATCTCCAAAGATCGTATCGTCACTAGCATAGGCCGTAGCGCTGCTCAAAAACAGGTCGATCTGACTCAACCCCTCAGAGGAGTTTAGCGGCAGAATAACTCCTGTTTGGTAAGTCCAGTCGCTATCGACGCTCCAGATCGAGATTTGGTTGCGGCCTACGTTCTGCCAGAGCACCTGGTTTTGGCCGTTGATAGTTTCAGCCGCCAGCGCTTCCCACCCAGAAAACTGATTGGCCGCTACCTGAGCACCGTTGAACTTGACGGCAGTGCTACCGTCGCTCGTGCTAATGCTCAGCAGGCCGATACTATCGCGTATCAGGCTAGTCTCGCCAACCGTTTCTATTTCGGCCGGAGGAACTGGTCCCACAAAGCTATTGCCGTCGATATCAACCCCAAAGGTCGTCTCCAAACTGGTCCTTTCTGCAACCCCTAGAGACAGAATCGGCCCTGACACAAAGTTCCAGCTGTTATCTAGCGTCCAGATCGCAATCTGGTTGGTGCTTGCATTTCTCCACAGCACCTGGTTTTGGTCATTGATGGTCTCAGCCGCCAGCGCTTCCCACCCGGGAAACTGATTCGCCGCTACCTGAGCACCATTGAACGTAATAGCAGTTTTAGCAACACCGTTATCGGCAATTAGAGAACGGTTTTCACCAAGGGTCAGCGCAACCTTGCCAAAATTTTCGAGGAAAATTTGAGTGCCGAGCACGATTTTCTCCTGGCTATAGGGGGTAGTACCGCCCTTGCGGGAGAGATCGATACCCAGTTCACCGTTGAGCACGCTAGCTGAATCATCAATTAAGTACACCTCTAAACTGCCAGGCTGTCCGATGTAGTTGGAGACTGGCTGGAACCGCAGCTGGGCGTCGGCGCTGAGGCTAAAGGCGTTTTTGGTTGAAAGATTAGATTTCGGCAGAATTTTCCACGTATCGCCATTATCAGTAGAGAACTGCCAGGTACCCTCCGTTTGGGGGTTAGCACCGTTTGAAACCACAGCAATGCCAGTGAAAACTCCGCTATCGGCACTATCGTCGAAGCGAGAGCCAAACAAGCCCGATACGCTATAAGACTCGACAATTCCCCGCTGGGCCTTGAGCAACACTGAATTGTCAGTGGCTATGGGGGCGTCGTTTTTGGCCTCGACTAAGATGGTGCGGGTTAGCTCAGCGAACAGGGACTCGCCCGTGCCAGTATTACCGTTGTCGGCAACCATTACGCTCAGGCTGTCTTCGCCGGAGAAGTTGGGCTGACCTTGGTAGCTCAGGCCGTTTTGAGCCTTTAGGGTAGTTTGCAGTTGGGCTAGGGTTGTCAATAACGTGACCTGGCTGCCCTCTTGATCGTAGGTGATGTCTTGCGCCGTTACCCCACCGGCGATTTCGGGGTTGATGGTTAAGGTGCCTTTGAGAACGTTTAGGGTGACCGTTAGTTTGCCGTCTGGGTGGTATTGAGAGTCAACATCATCGATCGCAATATCGGTGATGAAGAGCGCAGTATCTTCATCTGCAACCAGAGTGGGCGAGGGGTTACCGAAGGTGACCGTAGGCTTGTCATTGACCGGAGTAATCAAGATAGAACGGCTTGCGATCGCAGTCTGAGCACCGCCGCTGCCAACATTGCCGTTGTCCGTCACCTGAATGTCGACCTCGACCTCGCCGTTGAAGTCGGCTTTGTTCTGGTACTGCACCGCCGTCAGGGCGGCTAAGGTGGTGTTGATTTGGGCCAGGGTACCGGTTAGCTGCACGCTGGCGGTACCGTTCGTGCTGATTTGGCCTGCGCTGAGACCGTTGAGAATGTCGGTGGCTACCGTGAGGGTGCCGCTATCGACACCAAGGGTGACGGTGAGGTTACCGTCGGGGTTGCTTTCGTTGGCGTCCACATCAGCGATCGTAATACCAGAGAGATAAACCGCTCGGGTCTCATCTTCGATAATGCTGCTGACCACACTGCCATCGGCCAACAGACTGCCCGTAGCCGTGATTTCAGGACCGTCGTTGACGGCGTTGATGGCCTGTTGCAGGGTTAGCCCACTGAGGCTAATGGGGCTGACCTCACCGAGGCTCTCAAGGCGATTGGGAATTGGATCAGCACTGGCGATCGCTGCCACCGCCTGCCCACTGCCGCCAATTTGGCCGCCGATATTGGTATCGGTCACGCTGCCATCGACCAGGTAGGCCACCAGGGGATGGGCCGGGCCGAGGTCGGTGCCGGTCATTTGGTCGTTGTAGTGCTCGCTGGTCTGTCGGAACCGCAGCTGATAAGACTGGGGTAGGTAAAGCCCGGCCCCGTTGCCCCAGCCTGCCACGCTAGTCCAGGTGGTGCCTTTGGCGCTATATTCCCAAACGCCGACGGTGCTGGCGGGCACATCTTTAATCAACACACCCCAGAAGCTAGCGTCGGCCAGAATGCCATGGGTCACCGACGTTTGGGTATAGCCAAACTGGTCGCCATCGGATCCATCAGCATTGCCTATGCCGCTGTCGGAGAAGCGGGGGCCAAAGAGTTCTCCTACGGTTTTCGTCGGAGGTGAGGCAATATCTTCGTCCTGACCGGTTGCACTAAGTTCAATAGCGGTGCCAATGTCTTTAGCGACGGGCCGCAGGTCGTTGACGGCTTCAATGGAGCCCTTGAGGAGAACAGTATCTGCCGTGTAGCGGGTTGTGCCGCCGACTCCGGCCTGCAACAGGTTAATGCGCTCTCCCAGCCCCAGAGCCTGACCTTCGCCATTGTCGACCAAATGTGCCCTGAGAGAGGGAATCTCACCGTTATAGTTGGTACCGGGTAGGAAGCGAATTTGAGTGTCCCTAGGCACCAGGTAAGCGTTGGTCTCGCTCACGTCACTGGGTAGAGATATCCACTGGCCGAAGCGGATGTCGTAGACCTGCCAGCTGCCTTTTTGACTGGCGATCTGGAGATCGGTGGCGCGATCGCCCGTATAGGCGGGAAAATCTTGAACGATTGCCACGCCGATAAACGTGTTTTGATTGACGTTTTTGCTGTCAATGGTGTCCTGAAACGCGCTGGCAAACAGGGCCTCAATGTTGGGCGCATTGAAGGTCGTCAAGGGAACGTCTTCGAGGAAGGTAGGGAAGGCGGGCGCAGAGTCTGAAACCACCGTAGGCGAATCATTCACCGGGTTGATGGTCAGGGTTTTGCTGATCGTGCCCTGGCTGAAGGGGCCACCTGAGGTGGTAAAACGCGCGTCCTGAAGTTTGCCCGCGGTAAAGTCAGGGTGAGAGCTATCAACCAGTCGCCCGAGAATAGCGCCAGGCTTGCCGTTGAAGTTGGCTGTGGGGTCAAAACGGACTCTCGTATCGGCGGTCAGGAGCATGGCGTTGATTTCCGTCAACCCGGACTTAAAATCGACCCAAGCATTGTTCTGCCAGTACTGCCATTTGCCTTCCAGGCCAGTAGAAGCATTGTTGATAATGGCTACGCCCTTGAGCTGGTTACCATCGATATCGGCAAAGTGACTGCCAAACAGATCAGCAATCGTCGTGCCCTGAAGATCCTTAGTATCTTCGTTCAGGGTCGGGAAACTGCCTGCCGTGCGGTTAAAGGTAATGCTCCAGCCGTTGAGGAGGCGACCCAGCTTTTCGGCATCAACGCCGCTATCGGTATCGTCTTCGATGTACAGTTTCCAGTCGCCATTCAGGGAAGCACCCGACTGCCCAATGAACTGGTTGAAGGAGGTAGCGGCGTTGGTAAACGCTGTCGGATCCAGGTCATTGGCACCGCCGGAGTTGTTAGTAGGGCGGTAGATATTGTTGTTGATCAGACTGGAGGTGCTGCCCGCCAGTGCCTGAGCACCAGCGTTGTTAAAGGTCAGGGTGAAGTTGTCCAGGGCGGTGCCGTTGCCCGCGTCAGACAGCAAGATTACCCGCTGGCCCTGGGGCCCTTCTAGCCAAATGTCAAGGTTATTGTCGGCGGTGACGCTGAGGCCCTTGAGGGTGACGGAAATATCTTCGATTTTGCCCAGTAGACCGTCCACCTTGAGCACCGAGGGGTACAGATCGCCCCTGCCCGCCGCAGGGGAGGGGTCGGCGGTGGTAGCGGAGGCGCGATCGCTGATCCGAATCGCCTCAGTCTGGCTAAAGGTAGCGCTCAGGCTGTTGACCGGGGCATCGTTGACGCCGTAAACCAGGGTTTGGAAGTTGAAGGTCGGGGTGTAGCTGTTGGCCAGATCAATGGCAATGTTGGCCCGGGCACCCGAGCTGAACCCACCGCTATAGGGCGGACTCGTCACCCGATCATCAATGAGGTTGACCTTGAGCAGCGGCGCGGGGCCTGCGTAGTTGGTAGCAGGCGAAAACCGCAGCAGCGTGTTGGCCCTGAGCAAGAACTGAGGGTCGTTAGCTTGAGGGTTGATGTCTGGAATGGTGACCCAGCCCCAGGTGTTCTCGCCTGTAGCGGTGTAGTACTGCCACTGCCCCTGACTGGGGCTAGCCTTGTAGTCACCGATGGCAATGCCGTAGAAGTTGTTGCCGCTGTTGCTCTCGAAGTACTGGCCAAACAAGGTGTTGACTGTAGCCCCCTGGGGTTGAGGAATGCCGTCTTCCCAGGCGAAGGCCAGGTTATCCATGGGGGCGGTGGTTTGAGTGAGGCTGGGTGAAGTGCTCATGCCGGATCCTAGTGCAGTAATAGTGGTGGTAAAGGTCAAAACGTCGGTGCTGTAGGGGGTGGTGCCGCCGATTGGTTGGGCACTGTTCCCCTCAAAGTTGATGCGATCGCCTGTCGTCAAGAGATCCTCTGGAGCCTGACCGTTGAGGTCGATCAGGCGCGCCGACAGACTGGGCGTAGGCTGGCCCTCGACCCCCGGTTGAGGAATGAACCGCAGCCGGGTATTGGCCTCTAAAACCAGGGCTCTATCTGGAGTAATCGGCTGATCGAGGGTGAACCAAAGCAGCTGGTTGGCATCGTAATAAGCCCAGCTGCCCAGGCCAACCTGCGGGGTATAGCCGATCAGGGCAATACCGTAGAAACTGTCGCCGCTGTCATCGCTGTAGGCGGCTCCAAAGATGCTGCCCACGGTGGCCCCTTCATAGGTGTTGAAGCCGGTAAACAGGTTGGAGCCGTTGCCACTGGGGGCGCGATTGAGCACGCCCGCCAGGGTCTGCTGGGACTGCTGCCCCAGTTCCTCAGCGGTGATGATTTCCTGCTGGTACAGATCGAGGGCGGCCGGAATGTCGGTTTTGAGCAGGGTTTTCAGCGGCGTCAAATTCTCAAAGGCCTGCTGAATCGCTTCGGCAGAGGTGCCGACGGCGGTGGCGGCACTGGCAACGCGATCGTAGGTGTCGGCCAGCACGTTTACAATTGTCGACTGCTCGATCTGAGCCTCGGTCAGCGCATTGCCTGTCAACGTCGGCAGAATCTCCGTTTGGAAATACCCAGCGACCACGCTTTCCACAAACTCCGACAGCCGCTCCTCAAAGGTGTCGCCGCTGTCGAGCAC
>JBARVK010000114.1:0-5482 GCA_049646225.1 Nodosilinea sp. | reverse complement strand
GGAGCAAATCAAAGATGGTGCGGCGACCGTCGCAGGCCGAAATGACCCGGTCTGCGCGGTGTTCCTCGCCGCTGGCCAAGCGCACTCCGGTGGCCTGGTCGTGGTCGACAAGAATCTGCTCCACGGGTGCAGCGTAATGAATTTCGCCGCCTAGATCTAGGTAGCGCTGCTCAATGGCGCGGGCAAAGGCGATCGCGCCCCCCACCGGAAACCCTGCATTGCCGTTGTCCAGGTAGGCCAGCAGCGACATGCCCACCATCACCGGCACGTCGGGCCAGGCAAACATGTGGGGCAACGCCCTCCGCAAAAAGGGATTTTTGGCCTGCCCCGCCAGGTCCCGCAGCGACAGCTGGCTCCACTTGCCCAGCACGCCCATAAAGGGCAGCACCTGTTTGCCCAGCCGGGCCCAGTCGGCGGCGGTCATTAGCGACTTGGGCTTTTGCTGCAGCATTGACAGGTCAAAGGCTTTGAACGTGCGCACGCCGTTGCAAAACCCCGCGATTAGCTTGGCATCGTCCGGCGCCAGCTCCAGCAAATGCTGCTCTAGCTGGTCGGGCTGACTGTGTACCCGCAGCACGTCTCCCTGGGGGCCGCGAATCTGCATAAACTCGCTTTGGTTGACAAACTCTAGCCCCTGCACCGCCCCCAGCTCCTGCCAGAGTTGATAAAAGGGCTGCCCCGGCCCGGTGCCAAAGATATAGTGAATGCCGCCGTCAAAGCTGTAGCCCGGAGGCGGCTGCGCGGTGGTGCAAAGCCCCCCCGGTAGGGTGTTGGCCTCGAAAATCTGGCTGCGGTAGCCGTTCATTTGCGCGTAGCACCCGGCGGCCAGCCCCGAAATGCCAGCCCCAATGATAATGATGTCTGCAGTCGGTGCCATAGCTTCTGCGGTTCAGCGCTAAATCCTTCAACGCTAAAGTGCCCAAGCAACCGGGGTCTAAACCTTTAGACCCTGGCAGCCAAGTCGCCCTGGCCCATAGCTCATGAGCGCGATCCTTCACATAACGTTAAAGTGGGTATTGAGCGATTCAGAGATACTAAATAAACCTTTATGTATTGTTAACATGGCGCATTCTGGCTCTACTGCAGTATATGTCTGACCTATCGCCACCAGCTCCGTATACCGTGCCTGTTCCCGCCAATGAGCCTGAACGTTTAGCCGCGCTACATCGCTACAAGATTCTCGATACCCCCTCCGAAGTTGCCTTCGACCGCATCACCGAGCTAGCGGCGCGACTCTTTGGCGTTCCCATCGCCCTCATTTCGCTGGTTGACGAATCCAGGGCCTGGTTCAAGTCCTGCGTTGGCTTTGGGGCGCGTGAGGTGCCGCGCGATGCAACGCTGTGCAGTTTTGCGGTGTTGACCGACGAGCCGCTCATTGTGGCCGACACCCGCCAAGACGATCGCTTTGCCTGCAATCCGTTTGTGCAGGCTGAGCCAGGGGTGCGATTTTACGCAGGGGCTCCCCTGATCAGCTGCGATGGCTTCAACTTGGGCACTCTCTGCCTGCTCGACAATCAGCCCCGCTGCCCCCTGACACCCGACCAACAGGCCACCTTAGTCGATCTGGCGGCCATGGTGGTCGACGAACTGGAACTGCGGTTAGCGGCCCGCCAAATTGCTCAGATCAACGATGCCCTCAGGTCGATTACCTACGGGGTTGCAACGGTCACGGGCCAAGACTTTCTCAATGCGCTGGTGCAGCATTTTGCCCAGGTTCTCGGCGTAGATTATGTCTACATCGGCCTCATAGAAAGCAGCGATGACCTCTCAACCCTGCGCACCATCGCCACCTACGCCCACGGTCAAATTGTAGAAAATTTGGAGTACCGACTGCAGAATACGCCGTGCTGCGAAGTGCTCCGGCAGCGCCAAATCTGCTGTTATCCGCGCCAGGTGCAGGCTCACTTTCCCCATGCGCCGCTGTTTCAACAGCTCGGGGTGGAAAGCTATATGGCGATTCCGTTCTTCGACTCCAGCGGCACCCCCCTGGGCCTGCTGGGCGTCATGGATGGTAAACCGCTGAACCAGGTTCAGCTGGTGGAGTCTCTGCTGACGGTCTTTGCCGATCGCATTTCCACTGAGCTAGAGCGACAGCAGATTGCGCGCGAGCAGGAGCGCTTCTTTGCCGTGGCCTCCGATCTACAGGTGATTACGCGCACAGATGGTTACTTTCAGTGGGTCAGTCCCACCTTCGAACGCTTGCTGGGCTGGACGGTCGAAGAAATGATCACTCGCCCTTGGACGGACTTTGTTCATCCAGACGATATCACCCCCTCCATGTCAGAAGCCGAAAGTTTGTTTTCTGGCTGTACAACCCTGGAATTTGAAAATCGGTATCGGCACAAAGATGGTTCCTATCGCTGGCTGCTCTGGAACGCTCACCCCTATCCCGACGAGCAGCTGATCTACGGAGTTGCCGTTGATATTACCGATCGCAAACTGGCTGAGGCCCAGCTGCAAGAGCAGGCAACCCTACTACAGCTGATTATTGACAGTATCGACGATGGGCTGGTTTTGGCCAGCCCCAAGGGCGATTTTTTGCTGGTGAACCAGGCTGCAGAACGCATCTTTGGCCCCGTCACGAACGAGCGCCCCTGTGGCGAATGGGCCCAAACCTACGGACTGTATTTGCCCGATCAAGAAACCCTGTTCCCTGAGCGGCAGCTGCCGCTGTATCGGGCCATGCAGGGGGAAATGACCACGGATGTTGAACTTTTTGTGCGTCGCGTGCCCGCCGACCCAGGGCGGTGGATCAGCGTGAGCGGCTGCCCTGTGCGAGACCAAAACGGGGAGATTACCGGGGGGGTGGTCAGCTGCCGAGATGTGACCGAGCGCAAGCACATGCTGCAGCAGGAGCAGGCAGCCCGAGAGGAAGCCGAACGCGCCAATCGGGTCAAAGACGAGTTTCTCGCGGTGCTGTCCCATGAGTTGCGATCGCCCCTCAACCCGATTCTGGGCTGGACGCGGCTGCTGCAAACCGGCAAACTCGATGCCAACCGGCAGCGAGAAGCGCTCGGCACCATTGAGCGCAATGCCAATCTGCAAACCCAGCTGATTGACGATCTTCTCGACATTGCGCGCATCATGCAGGGCAAGCTGAGCCTGACGGTGGCGCCGGTCAGCTTGCCGTATGTCATTACAGCTGCGGTCGAAACGGTGCGGTTGGCGGCTGAAGCCAAAAACATTCAGATCGTGCTTGACCTGACGCCGCAGATGGCCCCGGTTTCGGGGGATGTGGCCCGATTGCAGCAAGTCGTGTGGAATCTCTTGAGCAACGCGGTTAAATTTACCCCCAGCGGCGGCCAGGTCATGATTGAGCTGCGGCCGCTCGAGCAGAGCGCTCAGATGCGCGTAGTGGATACTGGCAAAGGCATTGCTCCGCAGTTTTTACCCTACGTATTTGACTATTTTCGTCAGGCCGATGCGAGCACCACCCGAACATTTGGGGGCCTGGGCCTGGGCCTGGCGATCGTGCGACAAATTGTCGAAATGCACGGCGGCACCGTCGCCGCAGAGAGCGGGGGCGAGGGGCAAGGGGCAACCTTTATCGTGCAGCTGCCCCTCAGTCAGCAGGCCCGATTGAACGAGTTTGATCCCCCCTGCCCCAGCCCAACGGCGGCGGCGGCTCTCAGCGATCTGCAAATTCTCTTGGTCGACGATGAGCCGGATACGCGCGAGTTTCAGGTGGTGTTGCTGCAGCAGCATGGGGCAATCGTAACCGCCGTCGCCTCTGGCTCTGAAGCCCTGCAGGCCCTCGATCGGTTCGTTCCCGACATGCTGGTGAGCGATATTGGCATGGCCGATATGGATGGCTATATGCTAATTCAGAAGATTCGATCGCGTCCCCACGATCGCGGCGGCCTGATTCCGGCGATCGCGCTGACGGCCTATGCCCGAGATTTTGATCAGCAAAAAGCGCTGCAGTCGGGCTTTCAGGCGCACATCACGAAACCGGTGGAACCTGAAGCTCTAGTCAACGAAATTATCAAGCTGGTGGCCTGCCGCTGATAGTGAATCGAGATCGACTCGCTCTCGTACTCGCGGCTTAAAACCGTCCACCGTTTTGGGCACTTGGCTCCCTAGCTCCCCTGCTTCCTAGCTTGTCTGTTGACTTGACGATCTGGCTTTCGACATAAGCGGCATGATCAGCCGGGTCACGCTGCTCAATGGAGGGGCGCAGGCCGCACGATCATAACGGCTTGGCCATGAACACGTTGAAGCTGGTGGCCTCGTAGTCACCGAAGGCACCGCACCAATCGAAGCCGTTTCGCAGGTAGAACGAGTGTGCTGCTGCAAAGCCTTCGCCTGTCCCGGTCTCTAGGAGCAGCCGCTTGTACCCTCTGCTTCTGGCGGTGCGGACGATTTCGTTGAGAACGGCCTGCCCCACACCGGTACGGAGATACGGGGTCCGAGTCCGCATAGACTTGACCTCCCCGCTCGATGCGTCAAGCTCCTTCAGTGCACCGCAACCGCACAGATTGTCTCCGCACCAGGCCGACCAAAATGTAATCTCGGGCTGGCGCAAACTCTCGATCGCAAGAGCATTCACGTGGCCGGGCGGTGAGTGGCTATGCATGCCTGCAAGGTGTTCTGCGATCAGCTCTTCAACGGCCACAGACCTAAGGTCGTCGATCCGAGTTTCAATATGCATGGTCCTCGCCTTTGAACCTAACGGTTTGCTTGAGCGGCTGCCAGTCATCCTTGCAACGCATCAAGGTTTTTATCAGCCCGCTCCGAGCAAATTTTTAGCTAGGCTATACTGCTGAACAGATTTCAACGACTCGAATACTGCCCATTGACAAGATTGGGAAAGTTTAGACCTTCAAACCATCGCGCTAACACTGCCACAAACGATTTGCCAGCCGCTTTTGCCTCTACGCCAAACTCTCATATAGCGGAAATCACCCGAGAAAGCATTTCCTAAGTACGTGCCATTCAAGAATAGTTTGGCCGACGCAAGAGCAAAGTGTTCGCTCCAAACCCGTATTTCTAGCTCTTTAGGGACCAACTCATGAAACTGAGTACCGCCAGTACGGTGCAAGTCTAGATCCATGGCTTTAGTTGCCAGTTCACCAGTTGGCCCAGTGAAAAGTAGATCATCGGCAATGAGTATATCTAATTCAGATATGTCGGAGGTTGACATCGCGGTGTAAAGTCGCGTTTCACACTCACGAATTTGACTTTCAATGTCTGAATCCATGTGTCCCACCATAGTTCGCCATACACTTAATTATTCTTTACCTCGGAGCCAAGGGGGTATCCCGCTCCTAACGATGTCACCGCCACCGTACCTACTTGACCAACCAAGAGATGTGTTGGGGTGTCAGGAGTCCGTTAGATATTGGCTAGACAATACGGTTGAACTTACAGCTCACTTCTGACACGATAAGACTGCGGGGAATGATTCTAGGCGGGGAAGAGAGGAGTTAGCGGCTCCTCAAATCCCCTGATCATCCCACCTTAGTCGGAGTAAGCTGAGATG
>JBARVK010000113.1:0-15561 GCA_049646225.1 Nodosilinea sp. | reverse complement strand
CCCGAATGAATACCCCGGCTTTGTAGGAGCGTAGCATGCTGCGCTCCTACGGGTTTCTGATGATGAGTCGGGGCTTATCCCTGCATCATTCAAGCTTAAATTTGTAGGTTGGGTGGCGCGCTAGCAGAACCCAACAAAACCTTTGCTGGTGTTGGGTTACACTTCGTTTCACCCAACCTACGAGAGCTAAAAGGTCCGTCATTCCCGCGGAGGCGGGAATCCACTTTGGAATAAGTTGCCTCACATAGATTCTCGCTGCCACGGGAATGACAATCGATGATGGCCGGTTTCGTGAATCATCCGAGCTAGGCGAAATGCTCAACACTCGATCACATTCACCGCCAGGCCGCCCCGCGACGTTTCCTTATACTTTTCGTGCATGTCGCGCCCGGTCTCGACCATAGTCTTCATCACCTCGTCGAGGGAAACAAAGTGCTTACCGTCGCCCTGGAGGGCAATGCGGGTGGCGTTGATCGCCTTGATCGACCCCATGGCGTTGCGTTCAATACAGGGCACCTGCACCAGGCCACCCACCGGGTCGCAGGTCAGGCCCAGGTTGTGCTCCATACCGATTTCGGCGGCGTTTTCCACCTGGGCGGGGGTGCCGCCGAGCACTTCGGTCAACGCCCCCGCCGCCATTGAGCAGGCGACGCCCACTTCCCCCTGACAGCCGACATCGGCCCCCGAGATCGAGGCATTTTCTTTATAGAGAATGGCGATCGCCCCCGCCACCAGCAAAAAATTCACCACACCGTCGTCGCAGGCCCCGTGGCAAAAGCGGGTGTAGTAATGCAGCACGGCAGGGATAACCCCTGCGGCCCCATTGGTGGGGGCGGTGACCACCCGCCCCCCACCCGCATTTTCTTCATTCACCGCCATGGCGTACAGATTCACCCAGTCCATAATGCTGAGCGGGTCGGCCAGGGTGTATTCCGATCGCTGCTTGAGGTGGCGATAGAGACCCGCCGCCCGCCGCTTCACCTTTAGCCCGCCGGGGAGAATGCCGTCGGTGCTACAGCCCCGCACCACGCAGGCTTGCATCACCTGCCAGAGCTTTAGCAGCTCGGCGCGGATCTCGGCTTCAGAGCGCCAGGTCAGCTCATTGGCCAGCATGAGTTGGCTGATCGATAGCCCCGATTCGTGACACTGGGCCAGCAGCTGGGCTGCCGTCGTGAAGGGGTAGGGCCGGGGCGACTGGTGCAGATCCAGGCGATCGATCGCGGCAGCCTGTTCGTTGACGACAAAACCACCACCGACGGAGTAGTAGGTGCGATCGCGCAGCACCGTACCGCTCCCATCAAAAGCCGTAAACACCATGCCGTTGGGATGAAAGGGCAGCGGCTTCCAGTGAAACATCAGGTCGGTCTTTTCGTTGAAGGCCAGCCCCCGCTGCCGCAACAGGCCGATCGACTGGGTGGCGCGAATGCGTTCCAGATACCCCTCGATTAAATCAGGATCAATGGTGTCCGGAGACTCGCCCTCAAGACCCAGCAGCACAGCGCGATCGCTGCCGTGGCCCCGGCCCGTGGCCCCTAGGGACCCGTACAGGTCGATCTGGATGCGCTGCACCTGATCCAGCAGGCCATCGTCGGCCAAGCCCTGGGCAAACTGTCGCGCTGCTTTCATTGGCCCGACGGTGTGGGAGCTGGAGGGGCCGATGCCGACTTTGAAGATGTCGAAAACGCTGGTAGACATGCCGGTGGAAACGGTAGGAGATGAAAGGTGAACCTGAGTCATACCGAAATCGCCTCCTGGGAGAGTCGGATGGTTAACCAGTCGCGCGATCGCGCCACGCCGCCAAAGGTGTAGAGATGTAAGTGGTGGATGCGATCGCCCAGTCCATCCACCAGATCATCGGGCGGTTGCACGGTGAGCAGTTGACCGAGGCGCGATGACGGCTGCTTTAGTCCTAGCAGACTGGTTTTGACACCGCAGAGTTTGGCAAACTTTAGTAACGTCGCCGGGCTGGTAGGGCCAGGAATGCCGAGGTAAATCGGCAAGTGGTTATAGGGCTCAATGCGATCGAGCCAGGCGTGGATGGTGGCAACATTCAGCAACCACTGGGTCATGGGGTATGTTCATCGGAAATTAGCGCAATTCCAGAACAGCTCAAAATAGACAACTCACCGCAGTAGCTGATCGATCATGCGATTGGCCTGCGACTCGTAGCTGCCGCCAAACAGGGTGAAGTGGTTGAGAATGTGATACAGGTTGTAGAGCGTTTTGCGGGTCTTGTAACCGAGGTCTAACGGGTAGGCGGCATCGTACGCCTCATAAAACGCGGCGGGAAAGCGGCCAAACAGTTCGGTCATAGCGATATCTACCTCGCGATCGCCATAGTAAGTCGCCGGATCCAAAATTACTGGCTCGCCATCCCTAGTGACCGCCGCATTGCCTGACCACAGATCGCCGTGTACCAGCGCCGGGGCCGGGTGGTGGCCCGCCAGCAGGTCGGGCAGCGCCATCAGCAGCTCGTGCTGGCGCGCAAACCGCCCGCCGCGACGCCCCGCCAGGCGAAACTGGTGGCGCAGACGGTGCTCGCGGTAAAACTCTAGCCAGCTCTCCGTCCAGGGGTTGGGCTGGGGCGTCGCGCCAATGGTATTGCCCTGGTGCCAGCCAAAGCCTTTGTCGCTAGTGGTCCGGTGCATCGCCGCCAGTCTTTCGCCCATGCGGCCCCAGGCATCGCCGCCGCCGCCAAGATCTAGCCATTCCAGAGCAATGTAGGCCGAACCATCCACCGTGCCCCAGCAGATGGGCTTAGGCACCCGAATCGTCTGGCTGTCGTACATATCCTTCAGGCCCAGGGCTTCGGCCTCAAACATCGCCACCTGCGAAGCCTGGTTGAGCTTGATAAAAAACGACCGATGGCCGTCGCTAATTTGGTAGGCCTGATTGATGCAGCCACCCCCCACCGATTGCCGATCGGCAATGGCAAAGGCAGCGCCAGTTTTGGCGGCTATGTGCTGGGCGATCGCGGTCCACATACTCACCTCACTTAACCCACGGGCTGGCTAGCAATCACTCCGTAGGCCTGCCCCGACAAATAGCTCTGGGCCGCCTGCAGCACGTCGTCTACCCCCAGCTTTTGAATGTAGGCCGGGTAGTTGAGACCTTCGGCAATGTCGCCGGTCAGGGTGTGGTAATAGCCGTAGAGGCCAGCGCGATCGCTGGGGGTTTCGTTGGCAAATACAAACCGATTGGCCACCTGGGTCTGCACCCGGCGCAGCTCGGTGGCGCTGACCGGCTGCTGGGTCATGGTTTCGATATGCTGGGCGATCGCGGCTTCTACCGTAGCCAGGTGCTCCACCGGCAGCTGGGCCGACACCATAAACACCCCCTGGTGGGCCAGGGTCATGTTGCTACAGCTAATGCTGCTCACCAGCTTGCGGTCTTCTCGCAGGTCGCGCACCAGGCGCGAGGTCAGCCCCCGTCCCAAAATTGACGCCACAATATCTAGGCCGTAGGTGTCTTCCAGCTGAGCTACCCCCGGCACCCGCCAGGCCATCACCAGCCGGGCCTGGGTCAGCGCCGCATCGTAGTGTACAGCCCGTCGCACCGTATCAAAAGGAGCTTCTAAATCACCGGGCAGCAGAGGCTTCAACCGCTCCATCAAGTCCGTTGGGTCTGCCCCAGCCCGCTGGGCCATAGCTCGCTCAAACCCCTCGGCCACCGTGGCAATCAGAGTCTCGACGGGCAGGTTGCCCACCGCCACCGCCGTCATGCTCTGGGGCTGGTACCAGGTACCGTGAAAGGTACGCATTTGCTCCGCCGCCAGGCCCTCAACTACAGCGGTCGGGCCAAGCACCGGGCGGCGGTAGGGGAGCCGGTCAAACACCAGCTCCATGGTGCGGGCATAGGCGCGACGGCGCGGGTTGTCATTGGCCCGACGAATTTCTTCTAAAATGACCGGGCGCTCGCGCTCAAAGTCGTCATCGCTGAGGCGCGGGGCCATCACCATTTGAATTTGCAGCGGTGCCAGGGCGACAAAATCCTGGGGAGCTGCGGTGATGTAGTACTTGGTGTAGTCTTGGCTGGTGGCGGCGTTAGTAAAGGCTCCTCGCTCTTCCACCCGGCGCTCAAACTCGCCGCACTGGAGCTGCTGAGTGCCCTTAAAAATCATATGTTCTAAAAAGTGAGCCATCCCATTGATGCCGTCACTTTCTACCGCCGAGCCTACCCGCAGCCAAAGGCTCATGTTGACAACCTCTAGGGGCATTTGCTCAGCAATGACCGTGAGGCCGTTGGGCAAGCGACGAATGGTGGGCGCCCCGAGGCGAGCAGGCAGATCAGCGATCGCTGAGAGCAGAGCCATAGCAAAATTTTGTAACCTGAAAAAACATTAAGCCAAAAAACGCGAACCTTTGAATATCTTAACGACTGAATCGTCAGCCTGGAACAGTCCCAGGCACCGGGGCGTTCATGCGGCCAACCCGCTCCCGATGGCTTCAATATGGCGATTAGAGTCGATAAACCAGCCTTTGGACCCAGTTTACAGCGATCGGTTTTGGGCCTGAGACTATCCTGGCCGCTTCTCTGTGAGTAGAACTCACTGTCCCATTCTGGCGAAAGTGGTGTAAATTCCTGGTATGCGGCCTATTCCGGGGAGATTCTATGGGCACCTGGATTAAAGAAACAGATATTGCAATTTACCTGATGCAGGGAGGCTACTGGGTCTCTCGGATTACTAAATATCCATCCAGCAATAACCCCAAAGAGCAGGTGGTGAATATTGGCAGCATCAAGTCGTGGTTTTTGCGCGACGACTACCCCCGAGCCATGACGGTGTCAATCGGTACAGGTGCCCCAGAACCTCAGCCTATGCCGCCGCCACCACCGCCGCCGTCACCGTCACCGTCACCCGGCAATACCATCAACGCTGCGGGTTTAGAGCTAGTGAAGGGGTTCGAGGGGCTGAGCCTGATCGCTTACCCCGATCCGGGCACTGGCGGTGAACCCTGGACTATTGGCTACGGCCATACTTCTGCCGCTGGCCCGCCGCAGGTTTACAAGGGTCTCACCATTACCCGCGCCGAGGCTGAAGACATGCTCAAACGGGATCTGGCCAAGTACGAAAAAGCCGTGGCCAACGCGGTTACCCGTACCCCCACCAGCGACCAGTTTTCGGCGTTAGTGTCGTTTACCTTTAATGTCGGCCCCGGCAATTTTCAGGCGTCAACCCTGCTAACTAAGCACAATGCAGGCGATTTCGCCGGAGCCTCAGAGGAGTTTGGCCGCTGGGTTTATGCCGGGGGCAATGTCATGCCAGGGTTGCAGCGGCGGCGGCGGGCCGAGCGCGCCCTCTACCGCAGCGAAAACTGGCAGCAGTTCATGTAGCCCCGGCAACCAAGCGCAAACCCGAGGAAGATGCCCAGGCCTAGCTCAGCCGGTTGAGCCAAGGTCTGGGCACAATTGCGATCGCATTGCGGCCTAGACGGTTGCCTGGGCGCAAGAACCACTGGCTCTTGCCCTAAGCCTGAGGGCTGCACCCCCCACCTAGGGGTGGATAGGTCAGTTACCATAGGCATTAAGAGCTATAAATCACTCCTCCAGCGATCGGCACGCGTGGGCAACATAAGCTGGAGCTGGAACAAAGGAAAGGTCTTGCTGGTAAGGGTCTTAGGGAAGGCTTGCTGACACCCCAAGAATTGATGCGTAACTCTGACTACGTTAATTGACTCTGCCATGCGGCCTGTGGAGGCGACTGTCATGTTTGAAGATGGAACACTGAAGCCGCGTTCGCCTATCAACGCTTGTGTATGACCGACCATGGGAAACCGTTTAGCCCCAACCCTAAACCGCCTGACAGACCTGAACAGACGATAGCGGCGGGCCAAACCAGCGACCTAGAGGCCGCCGAGCAGCCTTGTTGGGCCGTGCTTGAAACCATGGCGCTGGCGGGGCTAGTGGTCGATGCCCAGGGCTGCATTGTGCTCTGCAACGACTACCTCCTCACCCTGACCGGTTGGCAGCGCCACGAGGTCGTGGGCCGCAGCTGGGTTGAGCTGTTTATTCCGCCAGAGGTTCGGTCGTCGCACTGGTCCCTCTTTGAAGCGGCGATCGCCCGTGGGCAGTGCCCTACCCACTACACCAACGAAATTTTGACCCGCAGCGGCGATCGCCGCCTGATTGCCTGGAACAACACCTGCTTTGCCAGTTCCGAGGGCCGCATTCAGCACATGACGAGCATTGGCCAAGACATCACCGACTGGCACCAGAGCGATCAGCGCCTTCAAGAAAGCGAACGCCGTCTGCAAAAAGTAGCGGCCAACCTGCCGGGGGTAGCGCTGCGCTATGTGTTGGCGGCCTCGGGGGCAGAGTCAATTCCCTATATTAGCCAGGGCAGCACCCAGCTTTGGGAGCTAGAGCCAGCCCAGATCCAGCAGCAGCCAGAGCTTTTGTGGGAAACTGTTCACCCCGGCGATCGCGAGGAGATGCGGTGCCTTATTCAGCAGTCGGGCGAAACCTTGACCCCCTGGTTCTGCGAGTGGCGTATCGTAACGCCCTCTGGGCAGGGCAAGTGGCTACAGGGCATAGGCCACCCGGAGCGCCTCGCCAATGGCGATACGGCCTGGGATACACTGGTGCTCAATATCAGCAAAAGAATGCGGTTGGAGGCCGAACGCAAACAGGCCGAGCAAGCGCTCGTCGCTGCCCACCAGCAAATCCAGGCCTTTATCGACAACACCCCTGCGCTGGTCAACTTATTTGATGCCAACGGGCGCTATCTGCGGGTCAACCAGGCCACCGCGGCCCAGTTGGGCCTGAGCCCCGAAGCAATCCCCGGCAAACATTTTGCTGACCTACTGCCGCCCCCTGTCGTAGAAACCTTCATGGAGCGAGTGCGGCAGCTGATAGCCACCCAGGCACCGCTCACCGTCGAAGACACTTTACTGCTCAACGATGGGCCGAGAGTATATCGTTCCGTTCTCTTTCCGGTCAGCACCAGCGACCAGGATGGACCCACCTTTGGCTCAGTAGCCACCGACATCACGCCCCTGGTAGAGGCCCAGCAGGCCCTACATCGCCAGGCCGAAGAAGAACGCTTGATTCGTACCCTGACCCAGCACATTCATCAATCACTGGATGTCGACCAGATTTTGCAGACCACCGTAACTGAGGTGAGGCAATTGCTGCGGACCGATCGGGTGCTCATTTACCGCTTTAATCCCGACTACAGCGGTACGATGGTCGTCGAGGCGGTGTTGCCCCCGTGGCAGACCACCCTGGGCTCAACCGTGGCAGATACCTGCTTTCTCACCAACCCTGAGTTAGTCAACAGCTACCGCCAGGGCCGCACCCACTGTATCGACGATCTTAACCAGGCCGATATTGCCCCCTGCTACCGCAAGCTACTGGCTGGCTTTCAGGTACAAGCCGCCCTTGTCGTACCCATTAACTGCGGCGGCGGCGAGCTTTGGGGGTTGCTGTGTGTACACCACTGCCGGGAACCGCGCCTGTGGCAGCCGAAGGAAAGCGCGCTGCTGGCGCAGATAGCCGACCAGGTGGCCATTGCCCTACAGCAAAGTCAGCTGCTGGCTCAATCCGCCACCCTGGCCCGCCAGGAAACGCTGCTGAACGACATTATTGGCGCAATTAGCGACAGCCTAGACCTGAACATTTTGCTCCAGCGAGCAGCCACCGAAATGCTGCCGATCTTCCAGACTAGCCGGAGTCTGGTGATTCTCTGCCAGGCCACTGACGCGTACCTGGTACACATCAACACCGCCAGCGTGCCCGGCTGCGACAATTTACAAGGCCAGGTTATTCCCATTGAGGGCAACCCCCACGCCCAGCAGGTGCTCAATCAAGAGGCTCCTGTGGTGGTCGACGATGTCACCCAGGAGCCCAGCCTCATCCCCAACCTGGAGCTGGCTCTCAAGTTAAAAATTGGGGCAATTCTGGCCGTCTCGATTCGCTATCGGGGCGTGGTGAAAGGAATTCTCAGCGTGCATCAGTGTCCTGGTCCCCGCCACTGGAGCGAGGCCGAAGTCAAATTGATCAAGCGGCTGGCCGATCACCTAGCGATCGCCATTCATCAGGCCGAGCTCTATACCCAGGCCCAGAGCGAGCTGGCTGAGCGCAAGCGGCTAGAAGCCCAGCTGCGCTACGACGCCTCCCACGATCGCCTGACCGGACTGCCCAACCGCACCTTATTTCTAGAACGGCTGGCCGAGGCGATCGCTCATCTGCACCACGGTGGCCAGCCCAGTGCCCAGGCCGCCCCAAAGCTAGGCCGCCCGATTGACTCCAGCCGCGATTCCGGGACAGATACTCGTTCCGAGTCGGAGCCCGAACGCTTTGTGAATCGCCAGTTTGCCCTGCTGTTTCTAGACCTAGACCGATTTAAGGTGATTAACGACAGCCTGGGCCATGCCATGGGCGATCATCTGCTGCAGGTTGTGGCCCAGCGGTTGCAGAACTGCCTAGGCCCAGCCGATATGACGGCTCGCCTGGGGGGCGACGAATTTGTGGTGCTGCTGACCAACCTCAGCGATGCCGCCGTCGCCATCACCATGGCTCGACGCATTCACGCTATGCTCGAAGCCCCCGTACTGCTGGCCGGGCAAGAGGTGTTTATCCATACCAGCATTGGCATTGCTCTGAGCGCTACGACCTATACCGACCCCAATCAGGTGCTGCGCGATGCCGATATCGCTATGTACAAAGCCAAAGGCAGCAACCGCGAGTACGCCATCTTTGATGCTCCCATGCACAGGCTAGTGGTGCATCAAATGCAGCTCGAAAACGACCTGCGTCGCGCCCTGGAGCGAGCTGAATTACGGCTGTACTATCAGCCCATCGTCAGTTTGGCGACAGGGACAACCCAAGGGTTTGAAGCCCTGGTGCGCTGGCAGCACCCGCAGCGCGGGTTAGTGTCGCCGGCAGACTTTATCCCTGTCGCCGAAAATACCGGGCTGATTACCAGCCTCGACCTCTGGACCCTGAATGAAGCCTGTCGCCAGCTCAGCCACTGGCAACGGTATTCTCAAGCGAGCCAGCAGATTACCGTCAGCGTCAACCTCTCAGGCAAGCAGTTTGTGCGCCCCAACCTGATTCAGCAGATCGACGCGGCCCTAGATCGCCACGGCCTGCAGGGGCGGCATCTCAAGGTCGAAATTACCGAAAGCGTTCTGATTCAAAACGCCCAGCTCGCCATTGACCTGCTCAAGCAGCTGCGCCAGCGCCACATTCAGGTCTGCATGGATGACTTTGGCACTGGCTATTCATCCCTCAGCTACCTGCATCGATTTCCCATCGACGTGCTCAAAATCGACAAATCGTTTATTACTCCCCTGCATAACCCCGAACCCACCCACGGCGACTACGAAATTGTCAAAGCGATTATTAACCTAGCGACCACTCTCAACCTGACGGTGGTCGCCGAGGGGATTGAAACCGCCAATCAGGCCCGCTACCTGACGGCGAACCAGTGCCAGGGTGGGCAGGGTTACTATTTTGCCAAACCCCTCTCGGTGGAGTCGGCCACGGCCTGGATTGAGCAGCTCAACGGCTCGCCTGCCGCTAAAACGGAAACGGTTTATAGAGAATCCACTGGGCCCACAGCTTAGCCAGTGTGCCGTTGACAATCAGCTGATTGAGGGCGTCATTGAGGGCGTCTAGCAGCTCACGGTTACCGGGCACTACCCCAATGCCAAAGGGATACTGGGTGGGGATCTGAAAGGCTACCCGCAGGGTATTGGTATCGGCCTCGGCGGTGAGCAAGGGCAGAGCGTCGCCCACCAGGGCGTCAATATCGTGCTGAGCTAGGGCGCGCAGCAGAGTAGAGCGAGTTTGCGCTGACACTTTAAAGGGCACCCACTCCAGGTCGGGCAGGGTCTCAGTGAGCGCCATTGAGGTGCCATCGGCCAGGGCGGCCAGCCGCTTGCCCGCCAGGTCTGCAACCGTGTGGATGGGGCTGTCTTCACGCACTAGCACAGCCTCGTCAAAGCGCCCGTAGGGGCGGGTAAAGTCAGCCCAGGCGCGGCGATCCTGAGTAATGGCCTGGCTAAACCACACCACGTCGTAGTCGCCTGTGCTCAGGGTTGGGTAAAATTGCTCAGGGGCAATATCAAACCATACGGGCTCTAGGCCCAGCACCTCGCCAACAGCCCGAGCTACGGCGGGTTCGTACCCGAGGCGATCGCCCTCTTGGATAAAGCTGAGGGGGCGAAGATCAAAATCGCTGGCGATAATTGCAAGTTGACCAGGGCGAACGGTGGTGAAATCCATAGCCAGGTAAAAACCTTGTGTTAAGAGTATTGTGACACCAAACCCGGTCTCCCTAGGGGGGCTGCCTCCCCCCAGTCGTTTAGGCCCACCTTTGGCCCTTCAGTGCTCCCTTGAAATCGCCTCCCATTCGTGGAATGGTGAAGACTGTATTGTTAGCGTGCGCGAGAGCTGAATGACTGCTGTTAACCCTGCCTCTGACCCAGCCTTTGCCCCCCTGCGTGACTTTCGACCGCTGCTGCTCAAGGCCCACAAGATCTTAATGGATGCAGAAAAAGACCGGTACGAGGCCAACCACGGCGCGATCGCGACCAAAGGCGACTATCTGCGGCTGGTGCTCAGCCATGAGCAGTTCAGCTGGCTGCGGCCCATTTCTCAGCTCATTGTACAGATTGACGAAGTCCTGATGTCAAAGCAGCCCCAGCCCGTCGAACGGGCACCCGAGCTGCTCAACCAGGCCCGGCACCTGCTCCACGACACCGAAATTGGCCAGGTATTTCAAGATCGCACCCAGCAGGTAGCCAGCACCGATCCAGAAATGGCCGCGATCGCCCAGCGCATGGACGAACTGATGCAGCCCTACGGCCCTCAACCAGGAAACAGCCCTACCTGATGGTCAGCACCCACGTGTAAGCGCCCATCCTGTGCAAAGATAGGAAGATTGCAAACAGAACGTCCCCACCTGGGTGCCAGGCGCTAGGGAGGATTGAGTAAGAGCGAGTGTGTGTTATGAACGTTGGCGATCGCGTCCGAATCAAAGAATCCGTGATTTTTTATCACCACCCGCTGCACCGCAACGAAGCCTTCGACGCCAAAGGGTTAGAGGGTGTGATTATCAATATTCTCACCGATTACAAAGGTCGCCCCATCAGCCCCAACTTTCCCGTCCAGGTTGAGTTTGCGGTTGAGGGTGCCAAGCGGCCCATGCGGGCTCACCTGAAGCGAGACGAGATAGAAACGGTCTAGCCCCTAAGCAAGATTTTAAGCAGGTCTGCTGGCTCAGACTCGATTTCGATTGAACCAGGTCAGGAGGTTGGGCTCCGATCGCATCTGGTGTAGATCGCGCTGGTTTGCCGCCGCTACCTGGTAGTACCACTGGCAATAGGCCTCTAGGCTGGCCCGGTGGTCTAGCTCCAGGCGAAACTCCTGGGCCGCCTGATGCAGCTCCAGGTACTCGATCACCTCCTGAGATGTCGCCAGCGATCGCGGCCTTAGATATTCAAACATAGCCACCTGGAGCGCTCTAGGGTCATCATAGCTTGATGATCGCGATAGGGAGTGGATGGATAGGCGGGTAGGAGAATGGATGGGTAGAGGGCTCACAACTCCCTATGCCCATCCACCCCCCCTACTCCCCCACCACAGCTGCCACTGCCAAACAGCCCCAGCCCGCCATCAGCAGTGCTCCACCGACTGGCGCTACGGCTCCTAGGAGGTTTTGCTCGGTCAGGGCCAGGGCGTAAAGGCTGCCCGAAAATACAGCGGTGCCAGCGATAAAGGCCCAGCCTGCGGTCGTCAGCAGCCCCGGTGCGGCTAGCTTTTGGGTCAGCAGCAGGGCAACCAGCAGCAGGGCTAGGGCGTGGTACATCTGGTAGCGAGCGCCGGTTTCAAACACCGCCAGGAGGCGATCGCTGAGCTGAGCCCGAAGGGCGTGGGTGGCAAAGGCCCCTGCCGCTACCGCCGTACCGCCCAACACCGCCGCGATCGCTACAAAGAGCCGCACTGTTATCATAGTTGCCCTTTCCTCTAGTCCTGCTCGGCAAACATTAAGCCCCCGTTCCAGCCCCCGACTCCCTAGTCCTCGAAGGCCGAACTGTATCCACGGTTCTGGCGCGCTTGGCTCCCTAGATCCCCTGCTCCCGGGCTACGCGCCGTTCACTTGCTGCCTCAGAGGACTAGCTGGCTGCAGGATCTCGCACCGCTTCGACCAGGCGAGAGAAGTAAAACTGAGTTTTCGTCATCGCCCGCCGCTCAATGCGCCAGCCGTCGGCCTCCAGCGCCTTGATAATATCGGCCTCCCGGTGCAGGTAGGCTCGCGTGGCCTTGCTCGGGCCAGGGAAGAACTCACCCACCTTCTTCAGCGCACTGTAGAAAACCGTCTTGGGCGCAAAGCTCATGATCAACCGCGCCTCAGCCAGGGAACTCAAGTGGCTGATCATGGTCTGCACCTTGTCCTGGGGGTAGTGGATCAGCACATCCAGGCAAATCACCGTGTGATAGCGACCGCTGAGTTCTTCGAGATCTTTGACCTCAAAGGTGGGCACGTTTTCGCCCCCTAGGGCAACCTCAGCCCGCTGCCGGGCCTCTTCCACCATTTTGGCGGAAATATCGCTGGCATAGACGCTAGCCCCCGCCTGGGCTAGCGGAATTGACAGGCTGCCCACGCCGCACCCGGCATCGCAGCAGGTCAGCCCCGGCAGATTGCCGTCGGCCTCTAGCCAGGCCATCAGCGTGTCGACCGTGCGCTGGTGACCTTTGCGAATATCGAGCTGAACCTTGTTGACCTCACCCTCGCCATAAATCCGCTGCCAGCGGTCAAACCCAATGGCGTTGAAGTAGTCACGAACTATGGTCTTATCGTCAGTGGCGGTCATGGATGGGCTTCTGAATTTGCTAACTTCTGTAAAATTCTATGATGTTTTGCTGCGCCAAACCGCCCCGCAACGAAACGAAACTTTCCCAAAAACGCTCTAGGCGGCGGCCCATAGGCCTCGACCAGAACCGGCCAGTGGCATCACCAGTGGCATCATAGGAAGGCACTCTTTGACGATGGTAAACGCCATGGCTAATCCCGATGTGGGCATCATTATGGGCAGCGACTCAGACCTGCCAACCATGGCGGCGGCGATTGAGGTCTGCACCGAGTTTGGGGTGGCCCATGAGGTGGCCATTGTGTCAGCTCACCGCACTCCCGAGCGCATGGTCAGCTATGCCCAAACCGCCCGCGATCGCGGCCTCAAGGTGATTATTGCTGGAGCAGGCGGGGCCGCCCATCTGCCCGGCATGGTGGCCGCCCTCACCCCGCTACCCGTCATTGGCGTGCCCGTTATGAGCCGCACGATGCAGGGGCTCGACTCGCTCTATTCCATTGTGCAAATGCCCGCCGGCATTCCAGTGGCCACCGTGGCCATTGGCAACGCTAAGAATGCCGGACTGCTGGCTGTACAGATCTTAGCCACAGGTCGCCCCGATCTACTCGACCGGGTGGCCCAATACCGCCGTGATTTAGAAGCCTCAGTACTGGCCAAACAGCAGCAGCTAGATCAACTCGGCCCCCAGCAATACCTGCAAAATCAGGCGTAATAAACGCAGGGCTCTCTATACACACGAGACACGGTCATACTCATTGAAAGATTTTTTGCCAAACAATCAATTCATAGCTAACAAAGCCTGTATTTTGGGGCGAATACGGAGAATGTACCAGTCTCACGGGACAATATGTATTTCCTGATACAGATTGACGGCCTCAGAATTGATGGAATCAGTGTGTTCCGCCTATGGGCGAATTCCCCTGCCTGAGCCATGTAAAAGCGTATCTAGGCAGATTGATGTAGGCTTCTAGGGCGTTTTCAGCTAGTGTTAGCTGCCGTAGAGCCTACGGTTCTTACATGTCGGTTCGCAGAATCATCCTTTTCTGTGAGCTTTAGCTCCCACACTGGTCTGTCTCACCGCCCCGTGGCTGAGGGTTCAGGTCTAGGAACGGTAGGCCGTGTTCACTGTCTGATTGTGTTGAAGGAACGTCTGTTGAGATGTCTAATCTAGTGTTGCGTAATCGTTCTAGGTTCCGAAAACGGTCTAAGACCGGCTTTTGGAACACCAGCGTACCGCCCTTCGATAAGGCGATTAAGCGTCTGGCTGGTCGCGTGGGCGGCTGGGCTTGGGTAGCTTGTATTCCTCTCACGCTGGTTATTTTGGCCACCTGGGGAGTTGCTGCTCAGGCACAAGATGAGTTAACCGCAGCGGATGTACAAGTCACCCTCGACAATATTTGGGTACTCATTGCCGCTTTTCTAGTCATTTTCATGAATGCCGGCTTCGGCATGCTAGAGACAGGCTTCTGTCGGCAAAAAAATGCCGTCAACGTCCTGACCAAAAATCTGATTGTCTTTGCCCTGGCTACTCTTTCCTTCTGGTTCATTGGCTTTTCGCTGATGTTTGGAGCCAACGGCAACGGCTGGATCGGCTGGGGGAGCTTCTTCCTCGGCGGTGCGCCGGAGCTGTATGGTCTGGGGCCTGACGGGCTCAACCTCTCGAAGGACACGTTCTTCCTATTTCAGGCCGCCTTTGCCGGTACCGCCGCCACCATTGTGTCGGGGGCTGTTGCCGAGCGCATCAAGCTCATTGACTTCTTGATCTTTAGCCTGCTGCTGACCGCTATTGCCTATCCCATCACGGGTCACTGGCTGTGGGGCGGCGGCTGGCTCGCTGAGCTTGGGTTTCACGATTTTGCAGGCTCTACCATTGTGCACTCGGTTGGCGGCTGGGCGGCTCTCATGGGTGCAGCGTTTCTTGGCCCCCGCATGGGCAAGTACACCGCCGAAGGCCAGGTTAGCGCGCTACCCGGTCACAACTTGAGCATTGCCACCCTGGGCTGTTTGATTCTATGGCTAGGCTGGTTCGGGTTTAACCCCGGCTCTCAACTCGCTGCCGATTTGGCTGTACCCTACATCGCAGTAACCACCAACTTGGCGGCAGCGGCAGGCGGTGTAGCGGCAACCTTTACCTCTTGGGCACTGAGCGGCAAGCCCGACCTGTCGATGACCATCAACGGCATTCTGGCTGGTTTGGTTGGCGTCACGGCAGGCTGCTTCGTGGTTGGGTACGCTGGTGCTTTCTGGATTGGGCTAGTGGCGGGCATCCTGGTGGTGTTCTCCGTCGGCTTTTTCGACAGCATCAAAATTGATGACCCTGTGGGGGCAACCTCCGTACACCTGGTGTGCGGCGTTTGGGGTACCCTTGCAGTTGGCTTGTTTGCTAACCCCAACAACTTTACCCAGGGTGGTGAAGGCATTGCTGGACTGTTCTACGGCGGTGGGCTAGCTCAGCTAGGTGTTCAGATCTTGGGCATTTTGAGTATCGGCTTGTTCACGGTTGTGCTGTCGTCCATTTTTTGGCTCATTCTCAAGTCTGTTCTAGGCCTCCGAGTCAGTGCCGAGGAAGAGATGAAAGGGCTGGATATTGGTGAGCACGGCATGGAAGCCTACAGCGGCTTTCTAAAGGACACCAGCGATATGACTGGCGTTATGTAGTCAGTTAGCTTAGGTTGAGGTTACTCTCAACTCTATTGTCCAACTTCTGAGGTTTCTACTGAGGGAGATTGGCAGCCTATAAGCG
>JBARVK010000112.1:0-6028 GCA_049646225.1 Nodosilinea sp. | reverse complement strand
CCATGGGGGAGTGGATGGGTGGGCGGGTGGTTGGGTAACGGGTGGCTGGGATTAATATTCAATGCCGGGTTGGGCTTTGACGCCCTGCTCGCGAAAGGGGTGCTTGATTAGGGTCATCTCGGTGACCAGATCGGCCTGGTCAATCAGCGCCTGGGGTGCGCCCCGCCCGGTGAGAATGACGTGGGTCATTTCGGGTTTTTCGGCCAGCCCGGCCAGCACCTGCTCTACTGTGAGAAAGCCGTGCTTGAGGGCAATGTTCACCTCGTCAAGCAGGATGGTTTTGACCTCGGGGTTGCGGATGTAGCTAAGGGCAGTTTCCCAAGCAGCCTGGGCGGTGCGGGTGTCGCGATCGCGGTCCTGGGTATCCCAGGTAAAGCCTTCGCCCATGGCGTGGAAGCTGAGCTGATCGCCAAACCGCTCCATCACCGCTTTTTCTGCCGGTTCCCACGCGCCTTTGATAAATTGCACGATGGCGACCTTGTAGCCGTGGCCGATCGATCGCAGCACCATACCCAGGGCGGCGGTGGTCTTGCCCTTGCCGTTGCCCGTGTGAACAATTACCAACCCCTTCTCGACAGTGCGATCGGCAATGCGCTGCTGCTGCACCTCCTGCCGCCGCTGCATCTTGCGGCGGTACTGCTCGTCAGAGCTAGCGCTTTCGGCCTCCTGGGTGAGGGCGGCGGCAGCGGTGTCGAGGGAGTTGGCGGTGTCGGTGGGTTGAGTCATAGGGTCTCATGTAGGTAAGACGGCACAAACGCTGGGCATAGCTTCACCTGATCACGCGGCGGCGATACCCCAAAGCGATCGCTACGCCAATAGCGATGAATCCTTATCATAACGCCGCTGGTAGGTGCTAGAATGGTTCAGCCTAAGGGCATGTAGCTCAGTGGATAGAGCACTAGATTCCGGTTCTAGCGGTCGCAGGTTCGAATCCTGCCATGCTCGTTATTTGACCCTTGGAGATCCCAGGAGTTGCTTTTGTCTGTTCGGGAACGATGATAAACAGCTATCAGGCGTCCTCTTGGTTGCGCATGGGCCGCTGCAATTCGTAGGTCATTTGAGTTCACCTCCAATGAAAAAGGGCACTTGCCTAGCATCCCGTAAAGGTGCTAAATCGAAGGATAGAGCTACGACAGGTTCAGCCAATAAATACGGTAATATCGGCAATAACCTTAAGCAGCCAGGAGGTTGAGCAAATGTTTCATCTGTACTTTGGCGGGTTCGACCTGCTTCTCTACCTGGGGGGCATCTACGCCGCTATGGCGTTCTCCAAAGCCATCTGCGATCAAATGGATGAGGCTGACGCCGCCCAGTCCGTGACGCCAGCCAATACAGTCGCACCCATGCAGCCGATCGCGCCCCACCTAATTGCCCCTGCCACCAAGCGAGAAGAGGTCGGCGTCAGGGTTTCTGTAAAATAGTTCAGCAAGCGGCTAAAAACGCAACCCTGCGATCGCCCAGCTGATTGCCCCATACATGAGCAAGGCCCCTGCCCCTCAAGAGAGGAGCAGGGGCCACTTTGGTGCAGCCTACGCTATTGAGCCGGGGCGGTTATCGCTGGTTTTACACCAGCGCTATAGAACGTGATCGATGACCACGGCGGCAACAGCCGCAAAGGCGGTAATGGCCAGACCCACCAGCGGGTTTTGCCCCTGGGCTACGGCAAAAGAGGTAATCACGCCAGCGCCGAGGGCCGCGATCGCAACAGAGCCAATCCAGTCTTTTTGTAGGTTATGCATGGAGGTTTAAAAGCAGGATATAACGCGAGGGAAAAGGCCGCAGCTTTTGGAGAAACTGCGTATGCAGCCTAGAGATCCGGTTACTTTTCAGACCTCACGCTATCACCCTGCCCTTCGTCAAAGCAGACCCCGTCAGGGAACTGACACCAAGCTTAAGGCTTAGACAAATTAGTTAACATTTTCTCCGAAAGCGCGGCAGGCTCGACGGCGAGAACTGCCTCAGCCCAGAGACTGACGTTACTCCACCCGGCGGGTATTGCCGGCCTTGACCCAGCCTTCCTGGCCGTTGGTCACCACCCGCACCTTGACCCAGTCCTGGTCGGTGGGCTCTTCTAGCACCACTACGGCTTCGTTGACGTCTACACCCCCCACCTGGGGAAACTCAACCCCTGGCCCTTCGCGCATGACTAGGCCAATGGGCTGTACCACCACCGCTTCGTAGGCACCGGGTTCGAGGGCGGCTTCGGGCGGCGGTTCTACGGCTGGGGCGGCCTCGGGGGGCACTGGCGCTGGGACGGACTCGGCCGCTGCCTCAGCCTCAGTGGGCATTTCGTCGCCGTAGAGGGGTTTGGGCGGCAGCACCGAGAGGCGACCCATAAAATAGCGGGCGGTGGCGACCCCGGCCATAGACAGCAGAATCAGGGCGATCGCAACGCCCAAAATTAATTTAGATAGGCCAACGAAAAACCCTTTCATGGACAGAAACGGCCAAAACGATGTTCACAGCTTGCTAATGGTACAGCACCCCCGCCCAATCAGCATCGTCTCAATTAATTGCTTTCGGGCAGTGGGGGGCGCAGCCGGGGGGCGAGGCCTGTGCGCGAGGCCATCCGGGCCTTACCCGCCGCCGCCCAGGCCTGCAGGGCTTCAATTTGCTCTTGAGCAGTGCGGGCTAGGGGCACCATTTCGCTGGCGGCGGTGAGAATGTCGTCGGTGGTAAAGTCGCGGTTTTGGCTAAAGCCCAAGTGCATGGCTTCAACGATCGCCTGTTCGATTTCTGCCCCCGAAAACTCGGGCGTCTCGTAGGCCAGCCGGGAAATGTCGAAGCTTTTGAGAGTGTGGGGCCGCAGGCGAGAAAGGTGCACTTCAAAAATGGCCTGGCGATCGCTCTGGGTGGGCAGCCCGACAAAGAAAATTTCGTCAAAGCGACCCCGTCGCAGCAGCTCGGGCGGTAGGGCCTGAATGTTGTTGGCGGTGGCGACCACAAACACCGGGGAGGTTTTCTCCGCCATCCAGGTAATGAATGTACCAAAGACCCGGCTGGCGGTGCCCGAGTCGCCTCGACCATCCATCCCCGCAAAGGCTTTGTCGATTTCGTCAATCCACAGTACGCAGGGGGCCAGAGCCTCCGATAGCTGAATCATTTGGCGGGTGCGGGCCTCCGACTCGCCCACCAGGCCGCCAAACAGCCGCCCGACGTCGAGGCGCAGCAGGGGCAGGTGCCAGTGGTGGGCGATCGCCTTGGCGGTGAGCGACTTGCCGGTGCCCTGAATGCCCAACAGCAGCAGCCCGCGCGGGTGGGGCAGACCATACTGGCGGGCCTTTTCTGAAAACGCCGCCCCCCGCGATCGCAGCCAGTCTTTCAGGTTATCCAAGCCGCCGATGTCAGAGATTTGCTCTTTGGCGGGGTAGTAGTCGAGAATTTGGGTCTGGCGAATGCTCTGGCGCTTTTCGTCGAGAATCAGGTCGAGGTCGTCGGGGTCAAAAGCCCCGTGGGCGGCGATCGCCCGGGCCAGCACCCGCCGAATTCGTTCTAGGGACAGCCCCTGACAGGTGCGCACTAGGTCGTCGAGCATGCCGGTTGGCAGGTCGGTTTGGGTGGCGCTCAGGAGTTGCTGCACCTCCCGGCGAATGGCGGCGGCATCGGGCAGGGTGAACTCCAGCACTGTCACCGTTTCGCTCAGCTCGTCAGGGACCGTGAGCTGGGCCGAGAGAATAATCAGGGTTTTGGGCTGGGCCTTGAGGCGGCGGGCCAGGTTGCGGAGCTGACGAGAAATGGCGACATCGTCTAGAAACCGATGAAAATCGCGCAGCACAAACACTGCTGGGGCGGTAGCGGGCAGCTTTTCCACCAGCTCCAGAGCCTGTAGCGGATTGCGCTTGCCAAAGCCAGCGTCGTTGAGGTTGCCCTGGTAGCCATCGACAAAGTCCCAGATATAGAGGGCGCGGTTGCCCTGGGCGGCTGCGCAGGCGGCAATATCAGCCTCAGCCCGCTCTTCTTCGGCGGTGGCAATGTAAATAATCGGGTAGCGGGCTCGAATAAACAGCCCCAGTTCGTCGGTAAAGGCCACTCTCCTAGCCCTCCGGCGACTGCAGCTGATTCTGTAGCTGAGTCAGGGCCGCCCAGCGATGGTCTACGGGGTGGGTCTCAGCCTGATACCCGAGGTCAATGCCGGGGCAGTCGGCATCGCAGATTTGGGGCTGGGGTAGAGCCAGACAGATTTGCTCGTAGAGCCAGGTTTCGGGGTTGAAGTGGCCGTTGGGCGGCAGGGTTTCGACCAGGTCGTCTACACCGACTTCCCGCTCCAGGGGCAGGGTAGCGGGGTCTGGCTCATGCTCTAGCCAAATCAGCTCCTGGGCCGATACCGATACCCGGTGGTTGTAGGTCTTCAGGCAGCGATCGCAGCTCAGCGTCACAATGGTATTGGCTCTGGCCTTGACCTCCAGATAGGTGCCCTGGTGGATGACGGTTAGCTCTCCCCGCACGGGGGTTAGGGTTTCTAAATCGGCCAGGTGCGTATCTAGATCAACGGCGAGGGTTTTCTCAAACCGCTGCAGCAGATGGGGTATATACACATTGTCCATTGCTCATCCCTCCCATGGCTGACGCTGTCTCCAGGCTGTCTTGATGCGTTAGCGCTGGCTGAAATAACTCAGCCAGCGCCTAATGGTCGGCCTCCGGAGCCTGACCCGCCATGCAAACCACCAGGCGGCGATCGGGCTCTCGGCCCCGGCTAAAAGTGGCAAGCCCCTCGTGGGCCGATAAAAAGTGGTGCATTTGCCGTCGCTCCGCCGAGGACAGCCCCTGCAGTTCAACCTCTTCGCCACTGGCCAGCACCCGCTCGGCGGCCTCGGCGGCCATGGCTTTGAGTTCTTCGAGGCGCTTAGCCCGATAGCCCGCCAGCTCGATGGTAAAGGCCTGCTGCTCGTCCTGGGCTTTGCCCAAGTTGAGGGTGGTATTGGCCAGGTACTGAATCGAGTCGAGCACCGCGCCGCCCTCGCCAATCAAGGCCTGCACCTGCTCAGGGGACAACGACGCTTCGGAAATCGTTAGCCAGCAGCTTTCGCCAGACTCATCTTCAACTGGATGGGCGCTGACGGCAGATGTTAAGCCCTGCATGGTCAGCAGGGTCGTCAACCAGTTCACCCCAGCGGTAGCGGCATCGGTAACCATGGCTTAGGCCTTTTTCTTCTTGCTGCGCCCTGGCTCAAAGGGCAGGGTTTTTCTGTCGTCCTCGGTCTTGGCTTCGGCATCGACAATCTTTTGCAGGTTCTCGGGCAGGGGCTCGCGGGACAAAATAAACGTTTGCAGGGTCTGAAAGATGTTGGCAATCAGCATGTACATCAGTACCCCGGCGGGCAGCGGAAAGAACAGGAACATGCCGGAGAAGATAATCGGCGTGAACTTGTTGACCGCCGCCTGCTGAGAATTGTCGCTGGCAGACGCCCCCTGCCCGGAGAGCACCTGGTTGAGGTAGAGGCTGGCCCCAAAGCCCAGGATCATGATCAAAATATCCCAGTGAATCGCGCCGTCATCGCCCGTTACCCCAATGCGGCCCAGGGCTTTAATAAATAGAAAGCCTTTGTTAGCGGCTAGACCAGGAGCCTGCGCCCGCACCGTAGCCTCACCAGGGGCCAGGGCGGTAATGTGGCCTGCTTCATCCACCGAAATGACGTCTTCGCCCTTAGTGACTTCCCAGCGGGGCTTAAAGCTGTCGATGTCGTCGTTGTACTGGGTGACCAAAGACTCGATCGATTCGCCCTCGGCGGTTTGCAGACGCACGTCGGTCTTCTCGCCGACGACGAGCTTATTGCCGCCGGGCACCACCGCCGAAATCGGGAAGTGCGAGCCGTCGGAGACGTAGATAGCTTTAGGAGGGGTGCTGAACACCTGGGGCTGAATTTGCTCGATTTTTTCTTGGGGAAAGACCTGCACGTTGACGTCGTAGTTGATGTCGGCGAACGGCGACCCCCGCAGGGTGGCAAACAGGGCAAAGAGAATGGGCATTTGCAGCAGCACCGGGAAGCAGCCCGCCAGCGGGTTGCCGAACTCTTTGTAGACCCCACTC
>JBARVK010000111.1:0-1925 GCA_049646225.1 Nodosilinea sp. | reverse complement strand
CGGCCACCCGCTCTGATCCGCCAGTCTTGCCCTCAGCCCCCAGCGGGCGCGTAGTCGTCGCAATCGATCCCGGCCACGGCGGGCGCGACCCGGGGGCGGTCGGCATTGGCGGGCTCCAGGAGAAGCAGGTCATTTTTCCGATTTCGCAGCGGGTCACTCAACTGCTCGAAGCCCAAGGCGTGGTGGTCGTCATGACCCGGCGAGACGATACCACCCTCGATCTGCAAACCAGGGCCGATATTGCCAATCGCGCCCAGGCCAACCTGTTCGTCAGCATTCACGCCAACGCGATTAGTCTCAGCCGCCCCGATGTCAACGGCATTGAGACCTACCACGCGTCGGAGAGCGGGCGGCGGCTGGCGGCTACCCTTCAGGCCAGCATGCTGGCGGCGACGGGAATGCGCGATCGCGGTGTCAAGCAGGCCCGCTTTTACGTGCTGCGGACCACCAATATGCCCTCCGCCCTGGTGGAGGTGGGCTTTGTCACTGGGGCTCAAGATGCTCCCCGCCTGGCCGACCCCGCCTGGCGCGAAACCATGGCCCAGGCGATCGCCCGAGGCATTTTGCAATACATTCAGGGGGGAGTGTAGCGATAGTTAAAGTCTCTAGCTCAATCGACTGAGCCTGCAATTCTCCTCGGGGGAATGCCGCTATGGATGCTCTGGCATCGGCGGCAATCTCCTGACGCCGAGCCTCTACTAGCCGATTTTGAATAATCTCGACCAACATGGCTTGCTGCTCTATGGTGAGCTGGCTAACCGTATCAAGAGCGTCTTCTAAGGAGATTGCCATGCTGTTTGACAGACGTAGGGATTAACCATCATTCTACGTCTACTCACCACCCCACCACCCCTATCCTGCGGGAAGCCGCGATCGCATCTGTAACCCCACCACCCCATTGCGGGCACCACTCAGTGATAGGTACCTCCGTCGCTGTGCCGTATGCTGGCACTGGCGCTGGTATTCGGGCCGCTTCTATACCCATCATCCCCTGCCTATGCCCTACTGGTTCAACGGACAGATTCAGGATGGCAGCGAGATTGCCTTAACTGTCAATGACCCCGCCCTCCTATACGGCGCGACGGTGTTTACCACCCTGCGAGTCTACGGCAGCAGTCTCGACCATCCCTTGACAGACTGGGCTGCTCACCAAAACCGCCTAATTCAGGCCCTTGGGGATTTTGCCTGGATCTTTCCCAATTGGAGTCGGGTGCGCCAGGGTTTAGAGCGGTTAATAGAGGACTATCCGGTGCTGCGGGTTACCTGCTTGCCCGATGGCCGAGAACTGGTGACGGGACGCAGCTTGCCACCGGATTTAGCGACGATACAAACCGAAGGAATTGTGGTTTGGATTGCGCAGGGAGACCGATACCAGCGCTCCCTGCCCAATTACAAAACCGGTAACTACCTCGGGGCCTGGCTGGCCCTACAGGTGGCCCAGCAACAGGGGGCCCGCGAAGCCATTCTGGTCGATGCCCGGGGGCAGTGGCTCGAAACCAGCACCGGCAACCTGTGGGGCTGGGCCAATGGTCAGTGGCATACGCCCGGTCTGGGGGCAGGGCTGCTGTCGGGCATCGCTCGCCTGCACATTCTCAACCATCTCAAGCAGCAGGGGCAGCGGGTGAATCAGTCCCCCTGGCCGCCGGGTATCGTTCAGCGCTTTGAGGCCCTAGCCTACAGCAACTCAGTGGTGCAGGCGGTGCCCATCCACACCGTGCTGGGGCACACAGTTTCAGGCGATCGCAGTAGACTGGAACTTAACCCACAGCACCCAGCCCTAGAGGCTTTGCGGGCTGCATTTAGGGAAAACTGACGGCCAAATTCACATCTATACTTATGAATCTAGGTGAATCTAGGTTCAAATCGAGGTCGGTCAGCGTCTTACGGCAACCCTCTCTCTGGACTTAACCTGGTTTTAGTTGGCC
>JBARVK010000110.1:0-3218 GCA_049646225.1 Nodosilinea sp. | reverse complement strand
CTTCCCAACTGTATCCCCTTGGGCTGGCTCTGGCTATCCCCCGCCGATGTGTAACAGGGTCAAAGATTGCAGTCAGTGCCTGCGCTCATCCGGCGGTTTCGACCTGCTCTTGAAACTGGTCTTCCAGGGTGTCGAAGCTGTAGTCGCGCACCTCAGGCACCTCAGGCGGCACCTCGAATCCGGTAATGCTACAGGCCTGACGGCGCTCGGGGCGCGACGAGTAGCGGCAAAGGTGCTCGATAAAGTGAAACACCACCTTGGGGTCAGACCACTTCATTTCGGCCCGCTGCTTGAGAATAATCAGCGCTTCTTTGTCGCTCATAGAGCTGCGCCACCCCTTGCGCTGACGGCACGACACCCAGGCGTTGAGAACCTGAAAAATGCGGGCCAGAGGATTCTGTGGAATGGCTCGTAAATGGTACTGGCTTAGCACGTCAGCCACGTCGTCTAGGCCCGCATCTCGCGCTAACTGAGCGCTCTCCCTAAACAGCACCTCCATTTGAACTACGGCGTCGCGGTGGTCGCGGTATTCTTGCTTGAGATTGTGGTCGTCGAGGTAGATGGCCCCCAGATTTTTAAAGTGAGCGGCGAGGAATAGCGTTTTTTTGTCGCGATCGCCCAGGCCAGCAATGGTGCCGTAGGCGAGGCACAGATCCGCTAAAAAAATGGATTCTTCAAACAGCCAGGGCTGCCTGCGCTTGAGTAAACTGCGCAGCAACTTAATAAAGTTGTGAAAGCTTGGATAACTCATTGGTAAAAGGTTCCCTGAGAAGGCCTGGGGCAAACAGGACAAAACACCGCTCGATAGAGCCTTATAAATGGCTGCGGGGACTGGGAGCAAACACTTCGACATGGTACCCCGATGGTGGCTGCAACACCCCAGAAGGAAGGGCGTAGCTTTGATTACAACCCAACCTCGTTGCCGAATCACCCGTCTCAAGGTGTTGGGCCAGCGCGGTAGAAAATGTCAGTTGGAGGAAGGTTCTGGCGGGCCTCATGGCGTCCGTTAGGCTATGCCCTCAGCCATCGGGATAACGGAGTCTACGTCAGGGAACACCCCAAGTCTAAGCCAAAACCCCAGGAGCGGAATGGGGCTGGCCATCTGTCTACGCCATCTTTACCTGTCTATTTCAAGGATTACCCCACCCCAGGGTCGTGACCCAGTCGGCCAACCCATTGAGTATGAGCTGCACCCCGATCGCCATCACAAACAGCCCCAGCAGGCGGCTCATGGCCTGAATGCCGCTGGCTCCCAGTACCTTGAGCAGCAAGGTGGACGATCGCAGCGACAGAAAAATGACCAGCCCAATCAGGCCGATGGCGGTGGCGATCGCCAGCAAGTTCAGTGCTGTAGCCACTGATAAATCGCCCCCGGCCTGGGCGGCGAGACCAAGGGTTACCGCGATCGCCCCTGGCCCCCCCAGCAGCGGAATGGTCATGGGCATGAAGGCAATATCTTTGTGTTCATCGACCCGCTGCACCGCCTCCTGGCTATCTACATCGGTGAGCTTGGGGTCGGAGTTCATCGCTCGCCAGGCCGCGTGAAACACCACGATGCCCCCGGCGATGCGCACCACCGCCAGCGACACGCCAAAAAAGCGCAGCACGCTGCCCCCTACCAGCAGGGTGCCCACCAGCAGCACTACCACATTGCGGGCGATGCGTAGGGCGTAGCGGTTGCGCAGACTGGTGGGTACCCCCGTCGTCAGCACCAGAAATATCGGCACGCTGCCAATCGGGTCTACCACCGGAAACAGGGCCGCAATACCGCCCACTACAAAGTCGAAAAAGATACGCACCGCTGAACTGCCCCCACAGGTCTTGGTCACAGGATACCGTCTGGGAGGGTGCAGGTTGGTGATCTGGGCAGCAGTCTGCACGGTGCCCAAAAATCTGCTGGGTGGAAACTCTCCTCCTGGCTCCCTCGCCCCTCTGCCCCCTTGCGATCGGCACCACCTTGTAGCCTTTGCCGACTATCGCTCCATGATCTGGGGGCGACTCGACTGGGGCGGGTTGAGCTCGATGGTGGCCACCACCTGGCCGTGGTCAGACTGCCAGGGTTCGAAGCTGTCTTCGAGCAGGGTTTGGTCGAACAGATGGTCGTTAAAGACCGAGACGTAGGTGACCCGACCAATGCGATCGCGGTTTTGAGCCGAAAATTCTTCGCTGACCATGATGTGGTCGAGGCTGTCGTAGTGACCGTTGTGAATGTGGGTGTAGTAGTGGTCGCCGTAGCCTAACCGGGCCTGAATGTCTTTCACCTGGTACAGCAGCACATCCCACACGGGGGCTTTTTTGCGGTAGGGCCAGCATTCCCACGGGGGTTGACCCGTCACAATCTGCGTGGTGACGGCGGTGTGGTTGTCGTTGACATCGCCCATTACAATCACCGGGTAGTTGCGATCGCGCAATCCATCCATCAGCAAAAACCGCAGGGCGGTGGCCTCGGCGGTGCGGCGAATCAGCGATCGGGCGTGGCCCTTGGCAATTTCGACCGGGTCACTGCGATCGACGCCGTTGTTCATCATGGGCCGTTTTGACTTCAGGTGCACGACCACCACCGTGCACTGAATCGCCTCCGTCAGGGCCAGATCCACCGCCAGCACCGGATGCGAAAACCGCCGAATCGGGATTTCCGCCCCCTCCAGATCCAAAATGCTCTCGGCTGGAAACTCGTCGTACACTCGCTGCCCCAGCACCGGAAACCGCGTCGTCAGCGCTACCCCCGGCCCCCGACCAAACCCATCCGCCATCACGATCTCGTGCTGCTGGTGGTACTCGCTGCGGTGCAGGGCTTCTTTGAGCGCCCCCCGGTGAAACACCTCCTGAAAGCCGCAGATATCTACCGTCATGCGATCGAGCTGCGCCCCAATCCAGGCCAGCTTTTTGAGGTAGTCGGCCTGGGAATGGGCTTCGCCAGGGTAAAACTCGCGATCGGGCAGCATTAAGTTATTAAGGTTAAACGTGCCAATGCGAAACTGATTGCGTTCCATAGCCGCCGCTGAGAAGGGTTAGACGTGCCCTTAAGAATACCGTTGTTACTGCCAGGTGGATTCAGTACAAAGTATCTCCTTATTACCCTTTGCCTGTCTCAATTTCATCGTCACGGCTCAAGTATCTGCGGCAATTTCGCGCAGCACTTCATGCCGAATCATCTAAAGATTGCACGATGCTTGCTATATCTTGCTTTAGGGGAGTCAGTTCTTGTTCTACAACGA
>JBARVK010000109.1:0-4953 GCA_049646225.1 Nodosilinea sp. | reverse complement strand
AGAATGGCCTGGCCCCCGAGCTGGAGCAGCGGCAGCGCGTACTCGGCGCAGGTGTTGACTGGGCCGACGGCGCGCAGCAGGGCCAGGTCGTAGGCTTCGCGATGAATGGGCTGGTGGGCCACCTGCTCTGCCCGCTGGGCCAAAAAGCTGACGTTGGCGATCGCCAGGCTCTCGCAGACAAACTCCAGAGCGGCAATTTTTTTGCGGGTGGCATCCATCAGGGCGATCGCCCAGTGAGGAAACACCAGCGCCGCTGGCAGCCCCGGAAACCCACCGCCTGTACCAATATCGACCACCTTTAGCCCCGACTCAGCCGCCTGGGGATCGCTCAGCCAGGGAGCCACGCCCTGGAGCGAGTCCCACAGGTGCTTTTCCCAAAAATCGTCCGGTGTTGTAATGCGGGTCAGGTTGACCTGCTGGTTAGCGGTCAAAATCGCCTCGTAGAGCTGCTGAAAACGCTGCTGCTGGGCGTCAGTCGGCTGCCAACCCAGGCTGGCCTGCCAGCGATCGCTGTTAAAAGATAGCCGATCCATAGTGCTGCCCTACCCTGCCGCTGACAGAGACGCCTGAGGCACCGCAGTCAGCGTGCCGTGATCCAGCTGCCAGCAGCGATCGGCCAGCTCCGCCAGTTCGTCGCCATCGTGGGACACCACCAGCAGCGTCCACTGCTGCTTGAGTTGCTTAAGCAAGCCAATGATCTGTCGCCGCATCGACCAGTCTAAGCCAGCGGTGGGTTCATCCAGCAGCAGCAGGTAGGGTTTGCGGATCAGCTGCACCGCCAGGGCCAGCCGACGCTGCTGGCCGCCGCTCAAATCTTGGGGCGACGTTTTGAGAGAAAGCTGATCTAGGCCTACGGCCTGTAGCGCCTGGTCAATTTGGTCACGGGCCAGGTCTGGGTGCCCCAGGCGTAGCTCTTCCAGCAGGGTATGGCCACAAAAATGGCGTTCGGGAAACTGAAATACTAGCCCTGCCAGCTGCCTCAGGGCCTCTGAGTCCAAATCCTGCTGCCGCCACTGAATCGCCCCCGTCGTAGGCTGAGCAAACCCCGCCATAATTTCCAGCAGGGTACTCTTGCCCGACCCACTGGGGCCATAGATCAGTCCCAGCTGTTGGGGGGCCAGCTCCAGGGCGATATTGTTCAAAATAGCCCTGGGGCTAGCCGGCGGGTGATAAGTAAGCTGCCGAAGATAGAGCATTCTATCCAACCATAAACAACAAACGACGCAGCTAAACTAAGCAGGGGTCGTCAACAGGACGTCATCCCCTTTTCAGTGTGCCCTATTGAGTGAGGATTCACGGGAGACGGGGCCCGTTCAGAGCCTTAGGCCAGTGTAGCTTCTGTAACATTACTGCCACCAACAGCCCTAAGATTCGCCACAATTGGGCCATCAGGTTTTCATCCCAGCACTGCCACCCACTATTCGATAGATGTCGTCGCCCTCCGGGCACGCTGTTTGGTTTCCACGTTCAGGTCGTAACGGATAAATTTGCTATGGTTCTTCACGCTCGTCTTGCCTCACTTCGCCTTGGGTCGCGATTGAAGGCGCTGTCAGCTGGTACGCTTACCGTCGTTTGTTTGGCGCTAGTGCCCGCCACGGCCCAGGCCGGAGATCCGTTTCGCACTACCGATCCCCACGATATCGGCGACCAGACCGAAGCCGTGTTTAACGCGCTGTTCTACGACGGCAACTACACCGCCGCCGAGTCTTTAGTCAAAGAAGCGATCGCGGCAGAACCCGACGAACCCATGAATTACGCCATTGCGGCGGCGCTGGGTTATCTCAACAAAGACCTCAATGAACTGTCCGAGCAGGCGCGCCTCACCCAGCAGACTGCTACCGCACTGAAGGCCACCGATCCCCTGCGCGGGCATCTCTACAGCGCCGTAGGCATTTTTATGGAAGGGGCCTATACGCTGCAAACCCAGGGCATTGCCCGGGGCACGCCCACCGCCCTGCGCTTGCTCCAGCGGGTCTTTAGCGAGATCGAAGCCGCCGAAGAGATTGACCCCAACGATCCAGAACTCAGCCTGCTGAAGGGCTTTATGGATCTGCTGCTGGCGGTCAACCTGCCCTTTGCTAACCCAGACCAGGCGATCGCTCGCCTGCAAAACGGGCATCCTGACTACCTCACGCATCGAGGGGTTGCCATTGGCATGCGCGACTTGGGCCGCTATAGCGAGGCCCAGGCGGCGGTTGACAAGGCTCTGGCGGCAGCCCCCAACAATCCCGACCTGCTGTATCTAAAGGCCCAAATTCTGTTTTTGCAGCAGCAGTATTCGGCCAGCCTGCCCTTTTATCGCTCTGCCCTGACCTACGCTGACCAACTGCCCGCTTCTACGGCCCGGCAGATTACCTTCGAAGCCTGTCAGGCTGAGGGCAGTACCAATGAGGTGTGTATCGAGCGATCGCAACGGAACTAAGGCTAGCGATCGCGAGTCGTGCGGGTTAAGCCCTATGCTGAGTAGTGCAGCGTAGGGCTTTGTTATGCAGGTTGAATTTCGCGAATGCGACTTCTTTAACCTTTGGATCTGGCTAAAGTTTGAAACCGTGCCTTCTTCCATGGAGCAGCAGTATATCGACGAGGTCTTTTCGTCGTGGTTCTTTTTGGGCAAGCTGGGCGGCTTTAACGCCGAAAATCTCCAGGTACAAGACACGGGGTTAGATATCAACTATCTACCCTACGACGACGCGCAGCTGAGCAACAGCATGCTCTCGGTCATGCACAATGCCAGCGAAGTCGAATATCAAGGGCTCTGGGCCCGCTGCTGGTTTGATCTGGGCACTAGCGATGCCCTGGCCCTCGACGTGTTGATCAATACCCTAGAGCAGTTCAGTCGAGAATACGTCGTGATCGAAACGTGCTATATCGGCGGCGAAAACCCTGATTGGCCGGTGCCGGGCAGTGGACAACCCGAGTTTTTCGACGAAGATGCCTAACACAGCGATGGCCCGTCACCGGTCGGTAACGGGCCATCGTCATCTATCAAGGCGTGGGAATAGTCCTAGCGGAACATGCTGCTGACCGAACTTTCTTCGTGGATACGCCAAATCGCTTCGCCCAGCAGATTGGCCATCGACAGCACCGTGAGCTGCTTAAACTGGCGCGCCGCCGTCATCGGAATGGTGTTGGTCACAATCACTTCCTCAAACAGCCCCGCCGACAGACGCTCGACCGCCGGCGGCGAGAACACCGGGTGGGTGGCGCAGGCATAGACCTGGCGAGCGCCTTCCTGCTTCAGCAGGCGCGCCCCTTCGCAGATGGTGCCAGCGGTGTCGATCATATCGTCGACGAGCACCGCGGTTTTGCCGCGTACATCGCCCACCACATTCATGACCTCAGCCACGTTGTGGGCCTGACGACGCTTGTCGATTATCGCCAAAGGCGCGTCGTCGAGCTTTTTGGCAAAGGCGCGCGCGCGCGCCACACCGCCCACGTCAGGGGAAACCACCACCAAGTCTTCTAGATTTTTGCTGGCAATGTAGTCGATCAGTACCGGGGTGCCGTAGACATGGTCACAGGGAATGTCAAAGTAGCCCTGGATTTGGGCCGAGTGTAGGTCAATGGCCAGTACTCGACTGGCCCCAGCCTTGGTCATCAGGTTGGCCACTAGCTTGGCCGTAATCGACTCGCGTCCGGCAGTCTTGCGATCGGCCCTGGCGTAGCCGTAGTAAGGAATCACAGCGGTAATCTGCCGGGCCGAGGCACGCCTGCAGGCGTCGATCATCACCAGCAGTTCCATCAGGTGGTCATTCACTGGCTGACAGGTGGGCTGAATTAGGTAGACATCGCAGCCGCGAATCGACTCCTGGATTTGAATGTAGACTTCGCCATCGGCGAAGCGCTTGCGTACCATAGGGCCAAGATCTAACCCCAGGTAGCGCGCCACCTCGCGCGCCAGGTCTACGTTGGCTGAGCCCGAAAATAGTTTGAGGCGGTTGTTGTCTCCGAAGGGCTGTAACAACGGAGCTTGCATCGGCAAAGTGGCAGAACGGATCACTTCAGGCCCTCTGAGCATGTTCACCTAGGAAATCCTAGCATTCCAACCTAAAAAGCTTTTGAGCATTTATTCTTAAAAAACGCGGCAAACGCGGCGCTACACCCTAGCATTCCCGACCTGACGGGTAGTGACCACGTCTCAACTCGATCGCTTGCCATTATATTGTTATGTCATTTTTTCAAGGCATCCACCACATTGCGATCATCTGTGGCGACTATGCCCGGTCAAAGCAGTTTTATACCCAGGTGCTGGGGCTTGAGGTGATTCGAGAGACCTATCGGGCCGAGCGGCAGTCCTACAAGCTCGATTTGCAGCTGGGGGATGGCACTCAAATTGAGTTGTTTTCGTTTCCCGAACCGCCGCCCCGTCCTTCCCGTCCAGAGGCCCAGGGGCTCAGACACCTGGCCCTGGCGGTAGACGATCTAGAAGCTGCCCTGCGACATCTCCACCACCACCAGATCACAACTGAAGCCATTCGCCTCGACGATCTGACCGGCAAGCGCTTTGTGTTCTTTCAGGATCCCGACCATCTGCCCATCGAACTGTACGAGCGGTGAGGCTGGCCTGTTGTTTGAGGCAGGCGTGGCTATGCCGATGGGCTAAGGATTGTGGACAGACTGGATGACACGGCCTAGAACTCGTCGGTTAGCCATTCCAGCGATCGCGCCCCCAGGGGCAGAAGAATGCTAACGGCTTTGCCCAGGCGGGGGCGATCGCGGGTTTGGGCAATCCACTGCTGCACGTACTCCACCTGCCCCCACTCGTTCAGGTACAGCAATACCTGACTCAGGTGGGCCAAATACTCCTCCTCACTGAGCGGAAACGACGCCTGCTCCAGGTACCGCCACATCACCTGGAGAAATATTTTGCCTTGGGTGCGCCGGAACTGAATATCAAAGGAATAGCCCCATTTTTCGATCAAAAGGGCCTGTAAGTCTGCCGCTGTCATTGCT
>JBARVK010000108.1:0-3895 GCA_049646225.1 Nodosilinea sp. | reverse complement strand
GCCGAGGCCAGTGCCGCCTCACAGCCCGAATGGCCGCCGCCAACGACCACAACCTCGTATTCGTCGAGAAAGTCAACGGAACCTGAAACACTCATGCCAGCTGCACAACCACTACATCGCCCAACCTAACAATCTTAGCGGGCCATCGAGGTTAGCGGGTCAAGCGACCCAGGTCTGTCATCGCCCGTAGCGCTGCCAATTTTCTGTGAAACCGCGTTGGTACCGCCCGGTCAAGAGCGCTTCAGGGTGGCCGCGATCGCCGCCACCAGCTCATCCACCTCAGACTCCAGGGTCAGGTAGTGGGTGCAGGCGCGCACGCAGTTGGGCGCCTGTAGGGTACGCAAATAAACGCCCTGGGTCTCTAGCTCGTCGACCAGGCGCTTATGCCAGGCCGGGGAGGGTTCGCTCCCCTCTAGCAGCCAAAACGACACCAGGCCCGAGTCAGGGGGTGTTTGCCGCACCGGGCGAATCTGAGGCAGGTCTTGCAGCTGCGACCACAGCCGCTGAGCGAGTTCAACCAGGCGCTGGTAGCGCTGGGGCGCAGTCCCCCACTCGGCCTGGTAGGCGATCGCCGCCCGCAATCCAGCCAGTAGCGGATAGTTTGAGGTCGCCACCTCGTAACGCTGGCCAGTGGGCTGCCAGCCGGTGGGGTTGGCGGCGGCATCGGTGGTAATACTGCGCCAGCCAATGAAGGTGGGAGAGATCTGCTCTCTGGCCTCAGGACGCACGTATAGCCCACCCAAACCCGCCGGGCCACACCACCACTTGTGGCCGGTAAAGGCGTAAAAATCGACCCCCAGAGCGGGCAGATCGAGCGGCAAAGCCCCCACCGACTGGGCCGCATCCACCAGCGTCAGCACCGGATCAGGGCGATCGCGACAGACCTCCACAATCTGTTCCAGGGGCAGCACCTGGCCCGTATTCCAAAAAATATGGCTAATCACCAGCATGCGGGTGTTGGGTTGCAGGTGCTGAGCCACCACCGCCACCGGGTCGCCGCCAACATCGCTGTTATTGACGGTTTCGAGCAGCGGGCAGAGGCTATAGGTGACCCCAAAGCGGCGGCAGATTTCCAACACCGCAGCGATAATACCAGGGTGCTCACAGTCCGACATCAGGATGTGATCCCCCGCTCGCCAGTCCAGGCCCCAGAGGGGAATGTTGCAGCCCACGGTGACATCTTCGGTGAGGGTGATGGTGTCGGCGGTGGTGCCCAGTTCAGAAGCGATCGCCGCGCGCGTTTGAGCCGCCTCGGCCATCACCCACTGGTTGGCCACCCCCGAAAACGGCCCCAAATCCTGCACCTGCCGATGGGCCGCAAAAATAGCATCTAGGGTAGCCTGGGCCACCGGCCCCTGGCCTCCGTAGTTAAAGTACTGCTTGCCCGCCAGGGCTGGGATTCCCTGACGATGGCTAATCAGGGTCTCGATCGCCGCAGAAGAGGAAGAATGAATCACGCTGAGGATAGAATACGAGGTCTTCTAAACCCTATACCACCCACGCCCAGTTGACGGGCAGACTGACCCCGAGGGCTACGATTGCTCCGCGCCTTGACCCATTTCCCCGGAATACCCGGTTAGGGTATAACATGCTAAGGGTGAGCATAGGTACTGTCAATTCGTCTTTGAGCGTCCTATCGGCGTAAATCAGTCATGAACCATACCTTGCACCAGCACTACACAGCTCATGAGCAGCGACCCAGGTCGCTGAGGGTGGCTGACAGAAATTTTACGCCTGACTGGGGCAACGTCACCTTGTCGCCGATGCCCCAGCATCAGCACCACTCCGCTTTGTTCTCTAGCCCTTGCCCTATAACTCATTTTGTCTGCTAGCTATCCCCTGCCACCGCGTTCAAGTTCAGGGGATGGGCCGTCAAGTCTCCTGGGGTTAACTGCTGAGACCACCACACCCACCGCTCGATCGCTGATTCGCTGGCTCACCGATGACGTGCTTTTTCACTACCAGCGCTGTGGTCGACGCGCTTTTTTAGATCTCTACGGCGATCGCGACCAGCAAAATCGCCCGTCTGACTACCTACTCAAGCTACGTCAAGACAGCCTCAGCCACCGTGAGCGGGTGCTCGACGATTACTACCCCCTCTACAGGCCCGATTTTCCGCCGGGCGACTGGGCAGCTGGGGCAAAAGCAACGCTCGATCTGATGGCCGAGGGCGTAGAGGCCATTCGCCAGGGGGTGCTGGCCATGCCTTCGGCGGTCGATAGCGTGCAGCTGGTCAGCCAGCCCGACTTGCTGGTCAAGCAGCCCGGTTGGTCGTGCTGGGGCGACTGGGTTTATGCCCCGATCGACATCAAACTAGGCAAAAAACCTAAGCTCGATTACCAAGTCGTGGCCGCTTACCATGCCTACGTTCTGTCGCGGGTGCAGGGAGTGTGGCCCCAGGCCAGCTACTTGGCCCTGCGCGGCGGTCAAATGTACAGCATTGATCTGGCCCGGCTGGTGCCCAAGCTCCAAACCGTGCTCAACGACTGCCTGATTGAGCTGCGATCGCCCATTGCGCCAGAGCTGTTTATCTCCCACAGTCGCTGCGACCTGTGTCACTGGTTCAATCACTGCTACGCCGAAGCTCAGGCCACTCGCCACCTGTCTCTGCTGCCCGGTGTCACCCCGGCCCGCTATGCGTTTCTCAAACAGCACCACCTGACCACGGTCGCCGCTCTCGCCCAGGCCAGCCCCGCCCATCTAGCTCCCCTGCCGGGCTTTGGCGAGCAGATCGCCGAAAAGCTGGTGCACCAGGCCCAGGCCCTGATCGACAACCGAGCGATTCCCCGCAGTGCGCCCCATGCGCCCCACGGCTTTCCCCTGTGGCCCGAAGATTTGCCCGAGGGCGAAGTCGAGCTGTACTTCGACATTGAAGCCGCCCCCGACCAAAACCTGATCTACCTCCACGGAGTGCTGGTGGTCAATCATCGCACCGGCGAAACTGACTTCCACGCCCTGCTAGCCGAAAATCAGCGGGAAGAGCGCCGCGCCTGGAATGATTTTCTCGACCTGGTGCATGCCTACCCCCACGCTCCGGTCTATCACTTTTGTCCCTATGAAGCTCAGACTGTGCGCAAGCTGGGGCAGATCTACGGCACCCCCCGCCGCCACACCGAGGCTCTGCTCGATCGCTTCTTTGACGTACACAAGTGCATTACCGATGGCGTCACCCTGCCCATCGAAAGCTACGCCCTCAAGCACATCGCCCGCTGGATGGGCTTCAACTGGCGCGATGAGGGAGCTAACGGCGCTCAGTCAATCTGCTGGTACAACGCCTGGGCTGAAACCGGCGATCGCAGTTACCTAGACGCCATTCTGCGCTACAACGAAGACGACTGTCGCGCCACTTATCACATCAAAGACTGGCTGGTAAAGTTTGCCGAACCCTACTGGGATCAGCTCTACCAAAACATCGGTTAGGGCAGATCCCAGAACGTGGGTAACTAGAGCACTCCGGGTATCGCTACTGGGTTACCGGACTATAGGCTCCTAAAATCTCGGCTAACCCGGGTACGGCCTCGGCTACATCGCCTTTGACCGACTGGCGCAGCTTGCTGTACGACGATCGCACCAGACCGTTATCAGTTTTGGCAATGCGCCGATCAGTCACACCCAAAATCACCTCAGCGGTTTGACTTTGGTTTTGGCTCAGGTGGGCCACCGGGTCACCCGCCTGCACACCCTCAGCCCACATGGGTTCGAGGGCGTTAACCACCTCAGGCAGAATGCGCTCAATCGCGCCTGGAATATAACCCGGCCCAGCGCCTTTCACAACACTATAGGCCGCTTTGAGGGCCATACCGCCCAGGCCACCCTTAGCGGCCACCTGGCGATCGATCAGCAGAGCGCACTCCCCGACCACTTTTGCCTTGACCGACTGGTCATTCAAAATAGT
>JBARVK010000107.1:0-2092 GCA_049646225.1 Nodosilinea sp. | reverse complement strand
GGTCAGGTCAGGGCGTTGAGTGATTCGGTACACAAAAGAATTGCATTTAACCCACCCCTACCCCTCCCTGGGAGGGGACTTGGATGCCCTCCTTACTTCTCTCCAGAAGGGATTAGGCTTTCTGCAGCCAGCCGTAGGTTGGGTGGAGCGTCAGCGGAACCCAACAATCCCAGGCATAGGGATTTTTATCCCATCCGACGAAATGCTCTCCTGTGGGTTACGGCCAGTGCGGAGTTTGGTTACCTTCGAAAAGGTTTGATTACGGCCTAACCCACGCTACAGTTTCTTCCCTACCTTCCCCATCTCCCTAGCCCTCTACGCCTTCTGCAGCTGCCGAAAATCGAGCTGCCGATGGAACCAGTACTGGTACCCGCTGACGTTGGGCTGCATTGCAACCGACAGCTTGGGCTGCACTAGAGGCACGCGGGGCACTTCCTGCCAGGCCATGCCGATGAATTCTTTAACGCTCTTCTCATACTCGGGCTCACCGGGTTCTGAGGCCAGCGCCGCCTCGATCGCCTTGTCCATCTCGGGGTTTTTGTAGGAGCTACCGTTAAAGGTCGCATCTTGCCCGTGGTAGGCGTAGAAGAAGAAGTAGTCGGGGTAGTTCAACCAGCCACCAAAGTTGTTGATAATGATGGGCCGACTCTTTTCCACCAGCACCGAGCGGAAGTTGGCGTTGGGCACCTTCTCGATATTGGCCTTAATCCCAATTTCGGCCAGAGATTCTTGCAGCAGCACCACGGCGGGCTCGGCCCATTCCTTGGTGCCCATGTCAAAGGCGATGGTGGTTTCAAACCCGTTGGGGTAGCCCGACTCGGCCATCAGCTTTTTGGCCATTGCCATATCGGTTTTGTAGGGGGTGGGCTGGGGCCAGGTGACAGAATCGGGTTCAAATTTGCCGTCGCCGTACATGGGTACCGCCTGACCGTACAGGGCCGTATCCATAATTGCCTCGTAGGGGGTGGCGTAGGCCACCGCCTGGCGCACCTTCACATCCGCAAAGGGATTTTCTGCCCCTTTTAGCTGGGGGTTGCTGTGCATGTCGATGGAGTACAGGCAGTTCTCAATCGGCGTGGAAACCATGGCGAACTTGTCCATCGCCGCCAGCTCTTTCTGGTCTTTTTCCGACAGGTCGTAGTTGATGTCGATGTCGCCTTTTTCCAGCAGGGCGCGGCGGTTGCCGGCCTCCGGCACATTCAGCACAATCACGTCTTTGACCTGGGGCAGAGGGCCAGACTTCCAGTCGTCAAAGCGGGTCAGGGTGATCCGCTCGTTGGGCTTAAACTCGCTCAGGGTATACGCGCCACCGCCGGCGTCGTTGTTGTTGAGCCACTCGGCTCCCCAAGGGTCCTCTGCGGTGACGTGGGGCTTCACCAGCTCAGCGTTGATGATCACCGGAATCGGCACCGCCATATCGATCATGGTCAGCTTATCGGGCCGCAAAAACTTGACCCGGAAGGTGTGGTCATCCACGACTTCAAACTGCTCTGGGTTTTCCAGAGCCCCTGCCTTCATCTGGAACGTAGGGAAGCCGCCGATCGATACGGCCCGGTCATAGGACCACTTCACATCCTGAGCCGTCACGGGTGCGCCATCGTGGAAGGTGGCATCTTGCCGCAGGTTAAAGGTGGCCGACATGCCGTCTTCGGCTATTTCCCAGCTTTCTGCTAGTTCGGGCTCCAGCACCGTGTAGTCGTAGGACAGTGAACCGTCCGGCAGCTCTTTAGTGCCAAAGGTCATCAGTCGGTCATACATGACCCAGGAAATACCGTAGGCCGGGCGGTTGGTGCCAACTCGATGTAGATCCAGGCTGTTGGGAAAGCCGCCCCCCTGCACCATGGTCAGCTTGGCGTCGGAGACCTTGGCCCCCAATGCGCCTGAGGCAGCTGGATCCGAGGTAGAGGGTTTAGAACTACAGGCTTTGAGTCCATTGGCCAGGGTCAGTCCGACGGTCAGACCTAGGCTGGTTTTGATCAGGCGACGACGTCTCATGGCAAATTTGGTGTGTAGGTAAAAGCAGAACGTAAACTTCGCGGTGCCTTTCAAGAAACAGTAAAAATAGCTACAATTCAAGAAAGATTGGCTGAAG
>JBARVK010000106.1:0-7203 GCA_049646225.1 Nodosilinea sp. | reverse complement strand
GTACCCCAGACCCGCGCACCTCCCTGGGTATAGGAGCTTCCATGATGATCGGCTCACTGCGCGGGTAGACGCGGCGGGTAGGGGTGTAGGTAGGCACCCCGTCAATAGTGGCCATAAACCGCACCAGAGCATAGGTTTTGAACTTGTGGCCTGGCTCAAAAGCTGATGGCCGAATCCGAAACACAGCTGCCCCAGCGGCCAGAGGGGTAGCAGGCTGAAACGTGCGCCACGTCTGTAGCCCTGGAGCAAGCACCCCTAGCGTTTTCCAGGGCACTACCGACCGATCCTAAAAGTGCCTAAATCCTTCTCCTTCGCGTCACCAGGCTTATAGACCACCTGCACGGGGAAAGAGAAGGGGATACCGCCAGGTCGTTGCAAAATGAAGCGGTAGTCGGTGGGGTTTAGGCTCGGCAACCGCTGTTTTCTGCGGGCGTCATCGATGGCCCCTAGTGTGGCCCCAAAGCCCCTCAGTTTACGCAGGTACAAGGGGAAACAGTCGCTAGGCTCGTCCGTGGCTTCGGTGGCCTCTGGGGCCTCTGCTGGGGCTACCTCTGCCTCAGTAGATGATGCCTTCGAGCGCGGCGTCTTGTTCGTCAATTTCGAGCTGTCGCTCGTCGAGTTCTCCGTCGTTGACATACTCTAACCACTCCTGGCGGCTTACAGATTCCATCAGGCCGAGAGACCCGGCCCGGCAAATGAGATAGGTTTCCCCATTGGTACGCTCGGCCTCAGCTCGCCAGGTGGGCACGGGTGGAATGTCCGCCAGAGCGAGGTTAAATTCGAGCGTACCAGGGAGGATGAGGTTACTCATTACGGTGCGACAGGTGCCCCATACTCAACAAACTCCGATCGCTCGATGTTGTAGCCAGCGGCGATCGCCGCTTCTTCTGCTGCCGTAGCAAAGTAGGTCGAGAATACGCCGCCGTTGTCTTCAATCGAGCATCGGCCTGGCTTGGTGCGGCTGCCAGTGACCAACGCCGCTCGCTCTAGCGCGGTGGTGATTTGTGCCGCCGATTGCAGGCCCAGGGTAGCCCCGGCCCGGTCGAAGTCTACCCGGCTTAAGGGGAAGGCATATAGAGCTCCGTTGCTCAGCTCAGCAATGGCAGTCACAGAGCGCTTGCCGTCAACGTTGGCGGTCAGTCGCACGCCACGCGCCGGTTTAGCCAGAGACCAACCACCCGCAGACGCAGCGGCTAGTTTGTTGTAGGCCACATAGGTACTAGTGCTGCTGGGCTGGGAAATCGGGGCGGTAGGGTCGCGCTTGACCACGCGGGCGGGCTTAGGCGAGTTGGCCCCGGTCACCATGATCCGGTTAGCCCCGGCATCGGCCTCTACAGCGGTCATGTGGCCAAGCTGGGTTTTAATGTCAGCAGCGCTAATGCCAGTCCGGGCGGCTAGGTCAATGGTCTTCCATCCGTAGTAAAAGATGGTATTTAGGGGGACAAAGGTTAACTGGTCGCGCAGTGAACCACGGGTATATTCAGGCATCGAATGATTCTCCTAGTTAGAGTAAATAGGGATCGGCACCGTAACTAACAACGCCTGTCGTTGCATCTAAATTGAAGAGGCAGGGCAGACTAAAAGAGCCTTGATAAAGGCCCGTGTCGCTGTTGTAAGTGCCTGTAACATAGTTTCTAGAGCTGGGGTTTTTGGTGGGGTCGCGCTCTAAGTTTTGAATAAACATCAAAACTTCTAGGGCGTACTTTTCTGGGCTATTGCCCTTAAAAGTCCCACCTGTGCCAACTTGAAAGCCAGCCCCCACCAGATAGGAGTTAACACTTCGGGTTAGATTCCCGCTCCCGTCGATTACCTGAGAAACGGAAAATTGATAGGTACCGTTAAACAATTGGGCCTGTTGGTCGTGACCTGCAAGCACATTTGATACCTGCCCTGGGTTGGTAATTTCCGACAATTGCTTTAGAGAAATAAAGCTCAGTATTTCGTGAGCTTGCCCCTCAGCCGTTGTTGATTTGATAGTCCCACCCGTGCCAGGCGTAACAGATGCCATAGAAGCCCTAGAAACCGTTTACAATCAGCACTCTAGCCCATAGCTTAGAATAGTCAATAGGTGTTTTCACGTAGGCTTTAGCCATTAACAAGACAGTACAAGAACCATGCTTGTTGGTCATTAGACTAAAGGAAAAAGGAGATTTATAAATTAATGGAACTTTTGCTTTATCCCCGTTTAAGTACGTGTTCAAAGCGAGCGATTAGACGCACTAATCGCAGTTACGGGAGGCCGTATGAATATCGTCCCTATGGAAACTTGGTTAGGCGATTATCCCAAGAGACCGGGCAATCATCTGAATGGGTTATTGACCAACTGCTTAAGGAGCGGCAGTACTTGTTGAGTCAAGGCGGCGCAGCAGCTCTGTAACGTTTTGGTCAAAATCTGGCGGTTTAGTCGATCGCCAAAGGTCAAACCGGGCTCGCTTATCTATAAAGTTTCCGTGATTGCTGGGGCTTCCCCTGTCTAGATAGAGCGTTCTCTGGCGATTAATGATGCTGACATGGCCTGGGTAGACTCGGGTGATCTCTTTGTAGAGCTTAGGATTTAGAAGTCTCTCGGCTTCTTTCTTCTCCTCAGTAACCGACAGGGTTTTAATTTCAGCGGTGCTCAGCGAGAGGAAAGCCCTCAGGCGGTCTTCGGCCTCGTCAGGTGTGCCGCCATAGACTTTTAAGCTGCCTCCATTGTCAAGCCGTGCCTTGGCCAGGAAACGGCCCCAGAGATAGCCATTGGGGCCGCCACAGACCTGGCGTAACCTATCCCAATCGAGGACGGCGCGCTTAACATCGGGAATGGTCACGACGACTCGCACCAGTCGTTGTGAGCCACGCCGCGCATAAGGAGGGGTTTTGAGGCTGTAGAGGTTAAATTGAAGCCTCAGTCCATCTAGCGGGCGGGCTCTAATGTACTCGTCCAGGGGCTGGCCAATGACCTGGCCCAGGTCTCGATCCTCCACCATCTGGTGAGTTGTTAGCACCGTGGTGAGCTGGCCCCTGACTTCGCTCTCTGGGCCTGCTAAGACAAACTTTTCGGCCTCATTTGCTCGGTTTGGCTGCACCTCGACCACGCGCTGGGCCTCAGCATTGATCGACTGGGCCAGGCGCTGCTGGGCGTAGTAGCCCTCAATGCTGTTGGTCAGCACATACCCGGCCTCGATACAGGCGTCGATCGCCTCTTCGATCAGCTCCTCAGTAAAGTTCTGCCAAAACTGGGAGGGGATTTTCTCGATATTTTCGTCAACGGCCTGGGCAAATGACCAGCTGGGGGCGTTGGCCGCGCCCCATTGTGCTCTGACTGCATCGGCCCGACCCCCAAAAACTAGGTTCCCAATTGGGTTGCTAGGGTCTTTTAGCCAGCGCCTGGCCCCCTTATACATCCACCCCGCCGTTTGCCTGGCCAGATTTCGCAGGCTGAGCCGAATAACGTACGCAATCTCAAAGGTCAGTTCCTCGAATGCCTCCTCAGACACTTCTTTCAGCACATAGGCGGCTAGGCGCTCGTCAAAGGCAAACAGCGACGTAGCAGGCACAATGCCACAGGCGAAAAACCCCAGGGCGTTGCCAGCGGTGCCCCCCAAAATGCCGCCGTAGGCTGACCATCGGTTTTTGGCCTGCTGGTCAATGCGATCGTCGGGAATGTTCCAATCGAAGTAGTAAAGCTCGATCGCCGCGCTGGTGAAGATTGACCAGAGGTTGGTCAACGAGAACACCAAGGTGGGAATTTGGGCCAGAGCTGCGCCGATCAAAAAGCCCCGCAGGTTGCCCCAGGTGAAGTAGCTGGCGATCTGCTTTCCGGCCTGAAAGACCTTTTCTAGAAAGCCTTTGGCCCCGGCCCTAGCCCCCACCTGTAGCCGGGTCGTACGGCTGTAGAGCCCGCCAACGGTCAACGTGAACGGCATTATTTTTTATCCTCACTGCCTGGGCTGCGATCTTTGATTTTGGGGCCTTCTTCGGGGCGGCGACCGTAGGGGTTAACCTCTCCGGTAGAGCCCTTAAAGCCTTCCTCTACTTGCTTTAGGTAGGCTTCCCAATCACTGTTGCTACCGCCACCGGCGGCAACTTCATCAGCAAAGTTTTCTGGGCCGCGTATGTTGTCGCGGATCTGGGTTTTGAGGTCGCCTTTGGGGTCGAGGCGTCGCCAGTAGACAGCGCGAATAATAGCGGCGGCCTGTAGCAGCTCAGCAAAGATCGCCTTTATGTCCGTGGTGTCGGTGTTCTCAAACCCCCTCACCTTGGCAACTGATTCGCTCAGCAGGCCCTCCCCAATGTCGGCACCGGGGGTATAGGCCAGGGGCATATCTACCGCGCTGGGGCGGTTTTCGTAGCCCAGAAAATCGGCGTTGGCTTTGGCCGTCAGGTGGGCCAGGTGGGCCTGCTGGGTAGCAGACCCGGCCTGGACCATAGCGCGGCTGCTGGTGTTGAGGATTTGAGCGGCGGTGACCTGCTGGCTGACCAACATGCCTACCATTTCGGCCACGGCCTCAGCCACGTTGGGCATGCCTACGGTGGTGGTGCCCGCCGGGGTAGGAATGGGGATGCCAACCGGCCATTTGCCCAACACGCCGTCGAGCTGCTGAACCTGCCAGAGGTGCAGCTCAGCCAGCGAGCCGATCGTTATTTGGCCGGGGTTGTCTTTGGCGATTTGGTCTACCACCGAGGCCGGTAGGCCCTCAACGCCGATCCCTTTTTTGATTAGCTCAAGCTGCCTCAGCAGCTCCTGATCCGTGGGGGGAATGCAGCAGCCCCCTTCTTCAATTCGTTTGGGCTGCTGTACCGGCTCGATTTGGGGGTTTACGTTCGGGTTTGGCGTAGGGGTTATCGTCGGGTCGATCAGCTGGCCAGGGTCGCCGGTGGGCGTCGTAGCGGGCTGCCTGAAGTTGACCGGGATAGACACCGGCACATCTGGCGTTTTGAAGTCAGGCGGGTTAATGAACTCTCCAGCGTCTGTTGGTCGGCGGCCCCAATATCGGGATGGTTTTCCATTCACTAACCACCCGGTAGGTTTTGTCTCCTCTTCCTCTTCCTCTTCCTCCGGGGCAAGGGGGCGGCTCGCCCCCGTAGGGTTATGGGGGTCGAAGGGGGGCCTGGGCTGGCTTGGGGTTGGGGTTGTCGGTTCGGCGGGGGTTAATGGGGCGGTCGAGGGCGAAAAGTCTGGGGCGAGGGCTGGCGACTTGAACGGCGACGTATCACCTAGCGGCTCGGCATCGGCCACAGGATCGGCGGCTCGCTCTGGCCAGGGGCGATCGGTGGGGCGTGCCGCTGGGGTGCCAGAGCTGGCCGGGCGGTAAGGGGTTCGTAATGGGCGGCTAGGGGCGCGCGCGGGGTTTTTATCCCTTTCAGGTTCGACTCCCCCCGGTGGGTCACCGCCTGTATCGGGTTGGCCGTCAGCACGCGATACCGAAAAGTTTCTTACCTCGTAGGATTCACAGCCAGGGGCAAAGTAGCGGCTAGGAGCTCCCCCTAAACTCAAAACCTTATCAGCCCCGTTAGCCGAGAAGGTGAAAGAAATCTGTGACCCATCTATCACCTTTCTGGGGCCTGTAATTGGCCCTAAGTTTGGGGTGCTACTAGGAATGGTGACGGTTGAAGTTTCCCAATCACTCCAGTTCCCGCATCCAAAATTAACACTAGAACTTCGCGACCTCACTTGGTAGGAAATATTGTATAAAACGCCTGGGCTTTGTCCCCCTTTAAACGGAGGAGGAGTACCGGGCTCAACTATCGGCCCGTCGCCAGCTGCACCGGCGGGGAACTGATTGGGGTAGGTTTCGCCACCAGGCTGTGGCTGCACATTCCCCGGCTGGTCTGGGATGCCGATATCTGGCGCTGCTGGGTTCGGCCAAAACAGATCGTCTAGGGCGCGACCGATGCCGCCACCGACCGAGCCACCGACCGCACCGCCAGCCAGCCCCCCGCCGATCGCACCGACAACCGCACCAGCACCAGCACCAGCGACGTTACCCACGCCGGGGATAGCAGAGCCAGCCGCACCGCCAGCAGCTGTACCAGCAGAAGCCCCAGCAAATTGGCCACCAATAGCACCAGCCGTTACACCTATCCCAGAGCCCAGGCCCTCAAATAGGCCAGCACCCTGGCTGTAGGCGGCCTGGGTTTGCAAAGCACCGCTGATCGCAGCACCGGCCAGGCCAGCACCTGATAAATTTTGACGCAGCAAAGCCCCTGGGGTTGGCGCTAGACCAGGAGCCAGGGTGCTATTTGGCAAACGGCCTTCAGGCGTATAAAAGACGCGATTGCCAAAGGTATTGGCCGCATAGGTGCCCGTCTGTTGCTGGCGTAGGGGCACCGTGGGGCCGTCTTGGTAGAGATAGGGGTTCTCCCCTAGCGGCACCGTAGACATTAGGCTTTAAATGCTGTCGGAATTTCGGCGCTCGATATGGTCACAGCATTAACCCAAAACGGTTGCGGATCTTCGCGCCAATTGTCCGTTAACTGGGTGGATGTTCGAGTAATAAACCGCTCTGTTTTGTTGGCCGCTTTGCCGTCTTGAGCCGTTACAATTGGGACTAAAATGCCGCCTTCGGTCTCTTGATATTCGGTGTTGCGGTGCAGGGAATAGAAAGCACCGTTGGACCAGGCCACCAACTTTTCTAAGGAGTTGACGGAGGCCGGAATCATTGAGGTAGTGAAGGCGGTCATAAATTACCTGAATTAACGATTAAGGAGTGATTGTATCCAGTAAAAAATAGTCATGCCCGTTACGCTTAAACAATAGGCCGTCCAGGCCTGTCGCCAGCTCTTAAACGGATAGTACAACGGGGGGAACTTTCGAGGTTTTTTAGGCATATCTATACCAGATCGACTAGAGGCATAGTGCCCATTACTGAGCCAGCTTCCAATACAGGGCTGAAAATCCTCGTGTCGGCGGTTCAAGCCCGCCTCCTGGCATCATTCTAGCCTTCGGGCACTGATAATTTATGTTGATATGTTGCTGTGTGACGCAACTACTCAACGGCCCTGTATACGGTCTAGGCCCCTTTGGTAGAGGGGCTTTTGCCGTTTTGGTGGCGATGTCCTCATGTCACCCGTTTGGTAACGAGAGAATGCGGGTTTTGCCCTTGTGCCAGTTGGGTGTTTTAGGCCGGTTTTAGTCCATGGCCAAAATTGGGGGAATTATTGGGGGAATGGGATTACCTTGATGACGGTTCTTTCCCCATCACAATCAGGGCAGGTTAGGTA
>JBARVK010000105.1:0-3555 GCA_049646225.1 Nodosilinea sp. | reverse complement strand
CTCTACGGGCCGCTGCTGGTGCACTGGGTCGATGGCTGGCTGCATAAAACCATCAGCATTCAGCACGAGTACTTTAGCCATGGCCTACTGGGGCTGCCGTTTGCGGCCTACATTGCCTGGGACAAGCGCAAGGCCTGGGGTAACCTGCCCGAGCGCTGCCATCCCCTAGGGCTGGGGTTGGTGGGGGTAGCCTGCCTGATGTATCTCACCCGCCTGCCCAACTGGATGAATTTATCTCTGCCGATCATGCTGGTGGGGCTGTGTCTGAGCTTAAAATCGGTCCCGGGGCTGCGACTGCAGGCGATTTCTCTAGTTTTGGTGGCGCTGGCAACGCCAAACCAGCTGCCCTACCTGATTGAGCCCTATATTTTGCCGCTGCAGCAGGTGATTGCCTCGGTGGCGGGGTTCTTGCTGGTGCAGCTAGGCGTGCCAGTGGCGGTGGAGAGCATTTACCTGGTTGTCAATGGCCAGACCGTTGAGGTTGCGCCCCACTGTGCCGGGCTTAAAATGCTGTTTACCAGTCTCTATGTGGCCCTCATGCTGCTGTACTGGACTGGGGCCTACACCTCACGGCTCAGAACCAGCCTATTTTTGGGCGGTACGGTGGCAATTAGCGTGGCAGGCAACATTCTGCGCAATGCGCTGCTGAGCTATTTTCACGGCATGGGGCAAGAGGGGGCCTTTGATTGGCTGCACGAAAGCTGGGGCGGCGACCTCTACTCGGCGCTGATGCTGCTGGCGATTGTTCTGCTGCTGCGGCTGATTCTAGAGCGGGTGCCAGCCAGCCTCAATCTGACGGTGCAGTCGACATCATCCTCGGTGTAGGCCCGCTGTTTTGTTTTGCTGTTTAGCGCGATCGCACGCCATGACTACCCAGCCCACTGCTAATCGTCTGTTCCCCGGTCGCTGGGTCAACCTGGCCCTGGTAGTGGTACTGAGCGCCCTGGCCGGAATGGCCATTCTACCCGCCTATCTCAAGGGTGAATGGCCCTGGACAACGACGCCCCAGGTGGCCCAACTCGATCAGCTCCGGGCGCTGCAAACCGATGGCCTAGCTCTGCCCGGTTGGCAACTCACCACCGCTAAAGCCGTCGCTATCAACCGCCAAACCTGGACTCTGGCAGAATACCGAGCGGCCTCGCCCGCCGCCAAGGCTGCACCCGTGCAGCAGTTCGCGGTGTTGCTACACCCTCAGCCCTGGCACAGCAACCAGCCCCAGCTAGAGTGGATCGACCTGGCTGGGGCCCAGAACTGGCGAGTTGAGTCGCGGCGAAGGCTGCGGGTTGGGCCGGTGAAGGCCAGATTTTTTCGGGCCTGGGGCGATCGCCAGAGCTTCGCCGTGGTGCAGTGGTACGCCTTGCCCGGTGGCGGTCATCCCTCCCCCAGTCACTGGTTTTGGGCCGACCAGTGGTCGCAGCTTACCCGCCACGCCAGCACCCCATGGGTGGCGGTAAGCGTGCTGGTGCCGATGGAGCCCCTGGGGGCGATCGCTGATTACACCCCCCTGGCCATAGATTTGACTGAGCTGATTCAGCAGCAGGTAACCGCCGTAGTATTTAAGGCCGCTGTGGAATAGTGCCAGGGTCTGAACGAACGCTCTGACGATGCAGGCATCGGGTGTCTAGACGGGTTCAATCAGCAGGGTATTGCCCTGGCGGTCGATCGGTCGAATCGCATCGCCCGCCTTAAAGCTGTAGCTGACCAAAGCGGCGCGGGCTGTCCAGTAAACGCCGTTGACGCGCACAACCCATTCCCGACCGGGGGTTACCACCGAGTGAATAACGCCCTCACCGGGGTAGATCTTGCTGGCCAACACGGCACTCATAGTCTGGTTCAAGAGAGACATACACCACCTCCTGGACTTCTCTTGTTAACTAGTGGCCACAGGAGGGAATGTGTGACATGTTGTAGTATGTTTCATACAAAAAACTCGCCCCTTTGGGGAGCGAGCTGCACAGACTAATCAATACCGAACCGGCTTTAAATCCTTAGGTCAACAGGCTAAGCAGGCTGTTCCCTACTCAACAACTAAGCGGGAAAGGCTGGTACCGGGGTAGTAGTTGCCTAGAATCTGGTTGTAGTCGTAGCCCTTGGAGGCTAGCTCCATTGCGCCGGTTTGGCTCATGCCGTTACCGCCGTGGGCCGCCTGCACAATTGCATCGGAGGCAGCATAGAGAGACTCCACAATGCCGCCGTTATAGCTGATAAACTCGCCCGTTGTGGCCGCCACCGCCGCCTGGGTGGTATTGGTCTCTTTGGCAATGCCAAGGTAAGCCTGGTAGCGCTGAGTGTTGTCGAGGTCGTAGGCACGCTGGGCGTGGCGCACGTGATGCACCAGGGCATAGGAGCGGGCGGCGACCGCCTGGGCCTTGAGGGCTTCAAGGGGCCAGTTGACGTACATTTCGCTGCCGACCACGCTGCTCAAGTAGTCGTGCATGAGCACAAAGTTGACGGCCATCAGCCCCGCACCATCGGTCAGCAGCAGAACGCGGCCTTTGTACCAGCTGTCCCCGACATAGATGTAGCCGCCTTCCCCAGGCTCAAGCCACACGGTGTTAGAAAGCGTACAGCTACCGGCTGCTATCCCCGAGCCCTTGGGCTGGAGCACCAGGCTGCTTTGGGCAGGCAGATTGCAGTAGTTTTGACCGCTGAGATCCATCAGGTAGCCATCGGTGGAGGTGGCTACTTCCAGCGTGGAGGCGTTTTTTGCGATCGCAACCCGCATTTCAAGGTTGGTATCAATGGTTTTGCCGGGGTCAAAAGGGCTGCTAGCGCTGGCACTGGGGGCCGGAGGCGGGGCTGGCGTAGGTACAGACCGCGAACTGGCCGGTGTCGCAGTGTTGCCGGCTGGAGTGGCGGGCGGGGTGGTCGGTGGGGCAGTGGCAGCAGGCGCGGCGGCATTGGTAGCGGTCTCGGGGGGTAAAGCCGCCTGCACCAGTAGTCGCCGCGCCCGGTATAAATCAACAATCGACTGGCGCACCATACCTGTGGTTTGGTACAGGGCTGGTCTGAGGGTGCCCAGTTCGCCATTATCTCGGCCCCCAAACGGAGAGGCCGATACCTGCACCAGCAAAAGACTGGCAAAGGCCAGACCGCTAAACACCTTGATGCGAGTCGAAGCGCTGCTCGCAACCAAAGGGACAGAACCTGGAGGGTTGCTCGTTGGCCACCGCAGTGGCTCAAGATTGAGCGGCTTTAGTTTGACCGCCTTAAGGCGCACTGGCCTCAGCTTTGGCAGCCGAGCCTTCCAGAGATCTCTCATGGGGGGGTAACCTAGTTTCCACTCGTCATGCTAACGAAACCGTAACCAAAGCTTTCCACAATTAAGTTTAATCGTTAACAAATACATCGGTCAGGACACATTTGTAACCTACATCTAAAGATAGAGATTTAAATTGTCAGCATGGCTGGCGCTAACTGCCAACTTTTGAGCTGTCGGCAACTGGGCGTAGAGTTATGACTTCAAAGCCATGCAGACGTAGTGGCTGTAGTGGTGGCCGCCGCTATTAGCCTGGCTGAGGTGGTTGCATCCATAGGCGCTCAAGTCCATGTTGG
>JBARVK010000104.1:0-3467 GCA_049646225.1 Nodosilinea sp. | reverse complement strand
TCTTTGTTCTTGGCTCGCATGCGATCGTATAGCCCTTCCATCGCTTCAATGAACGAGTTGTCGCGAGGCCAAAAGGCAGGGAAGTCCCCCTGCTTTTTCACCAAAATGGCTGGCACCGCCGAGGGTGTAGCAAGCTCAATAGTTTGGGGCAGGCGCTTTTCTCCCTGCCAAAAATCCTTCAGGCTGGGGGTTGGGGCGTCAATCGTTTGGGGCTGAGTGTAGTAGTGCTCCACCAGGTCGGGAGGGCGCTGCTGGGCGGAGAGTTCTGCTGAGAGGGCCTGACCCAAGGGTGATTTGGCCAGCTCCGCTTTCAGCGCTTCTCTGGGCAACCCCCGCAGCTCAAACAGCAGAAACGGATCGCGATCGAGTTCGGCGGCAATCAGGTAGTAGACCCCGGCAATGTGTTTGCAGGGATTGCTGTAGTCAGGGCAGGAGCAATTGGTCTTAAAGTCTTTGCCGCTGGCGGGCAGCAGGTTGAGCCCCAGAGTTTTGAAGCTATCTTCGATGTTGTCAGGAATTTCGTTGAGCAGCAGACGGGAGATCAGGCTGGCTTTGGAGGCGACGAGGGCGATCGCGGCGGCCCATTTGGCTTTGCTGATCGGCGCAAAGTCGATGGTGGTGGTGTACAGCGGCTCTTTGGTCACCCCAAAGTAGGGGTTCACCGACCCGCGCACCTTGGCTGTGACCAGGCCGCCGTCGATCTCAAAGCTTTTGACCTTGCCACCGCTGGCGTAGGATCGCCCCCGCTGCAGTCGGCCCGAGTCGGTCAGCCGCTCGATCGCATCAATAAATCGTTTTCCCCACCAGGTGCGGCTAAAGTTTGCCATTGCTGGCCTCCAGTGCTGGTTTTACTGATTAAGCCGTAACCATTTCAACTTTGGCATCTGGCGCTGCAGGTTCAAAGTGGAGCACCATAATTTGTTCTGAGAGCAGCCCCAAAGATTCGTACGTCCGTCCCTCTCGATCGCTGAACTCGACTTCAAAGGCAGTTCCATCGGCTAAGATCTCGACAACTGTGCCAACCTGCCCTCGCCAGAGGTTGTACTCAGGCAGGTTAACCGCTAAAGCTACAACGTCTAAAAGCTTAGGCGAGCTATTCATGTTGCTGGTCACCTCCATACACTAAAGGGGAAAGCAGGTTGTTAACTTGGGGCTCCCTGAACCATGTTCGATAATCCAGCCGCTCCGCAACGTTGCTCTTTTATTTTGCCACTCAATTTCAAAATCTAAGGTGTAGCGTTGCCCAAACTGGTCTTGTCTGCCCAACTGGGCTTCATGAGTTTGCACGACTTCGAGCAGCACTTGCCGTAACGCGTCTGCATCTTCAGCCCTCATGCCAAGCATGGATAGGAATAATCGGGCTTTGTGCTTGCCATCATCATGCTCAAGGTTCAGGCAATATCCCCGCAACTTACGAATATCAACAACGGCTTGATTTGCGTTAGGAATTTTCATAAACAAAATTTTAAGCTAGAGCTTTATCCAAGCAGGAGTTTGACAAGCGAAGCTTAGATATCGCTCCTAAGTTATTCCATAATCGCGCTTTTATTGAGGGCGATCAGTTGTTTAAAGGCGTCGTTATCTAGCTCCGTCAGCCACGATTCGTCGGCTCCGACGATCGCCCCCGCCAGCTTTTTCTTATCCTCAATCATCTGGTCGATGCGTTCTTCCAGCGTGCCCATGGCGACAAACTTGTGGACAAAGACATTTTTCTTTTGGCCAATGCGAAAGGCGCGATCGGTGGCCTGGTCTTCGACGGCGGGGTTCCACCAGCGATCGAAGTGGAAGACGTGGTTGGCCTGGGTGAGGGTAATGCCCACCCCGGCAGCTTTTAGGGACAGCACAAAGATGGCCGGCTCGCTGTCGGGGTTTTGAAACTCAGCGATCATCTGCTCGCGCTTGTTGCGGTTGGTGCCGCCGTGGATGTAGTAGGTGTTGTAGCGGCAGGTGTGGCGCAGGTGGTGCTCTAGAGCGTCGCCAATTTCGCGAAACTGGCTAAAGACCAGGGCACTTTCGCCTTCGGCCACCACTTCGTCGAGCATGTCGAGCAGGCGGCTGAGTTTGTGCGATCGCTCGGGTGTGAAGTCGCTGTTGTCCTGCAAAAACTGGCGGGGGTGGTTGCAGATTTGCTTTAGCTTGGTCAGGGTGGCGAGAATCAACCCCTTGCGCTGGATGCCGTCGGTGGTTTCGAGCTGTTCGGTGACGTCTTTGAGCACGGCTTCGTACAGCGAGGCCTGCTCAGAGGTGAGGTTGCAGAATAGCTTTTGCTCAACCTTATCGGGCAGGTCTTTGATGATCGACTGGTCGGTTTTTAGCCGCCGCAGAATGAAGGGTTCCACCAGCTTTTTCAGAGTGGCGGAGCGGGCGGGGCTATTTTCTTTTTGAATGGGCAGCTCGAACTGCTTGCGAAACTGGCTCTGGGTGCCGAGGTAGCCCGGATTCAGAAAGTTGAAAATCGACCACAGATCCATCAGCCGGTTTTCGACCGGGGTGCCGGTGAGGGCGAGGCGGTGGTTGGCGTTGAGCTTGAGAATCGCCTTGGTCTGGGCGGTTTTTGGGTTTTTGATGTTTTGGGCTTCGTCGAGCACGATGCGGTGCCAGGTGACGCCCTCCAGCAGCTTGGCGTCTTTGCGGGCCAGGGTGAAGGAGGTGATCACTACGTCGTGGTCGCGGCAGAGAGCCTTGAAGGCTTTGGTGTCTGAGCTGCGATCGCCCCCATGGTGCACCACCGCCCGCAGGTGCGGCGCAAACTTGTGAATTTCGTGTTCCCAGTTGCCGACCACCGACGTCGGGGCGATCAGCAGCGTGGGAGGAATGGGCTGATCGACTTCTTCCCGCTCCTGCACCAGGCGGGCGATCACCTGCACGGTTTTGCCCAGGCCCATGTCGTCAGCTAAACAGCCGTTCAAGCCCAGATTCTCTAAGTAGTGCAGCCAGGACAGCCCGCGCTTTTGGTAGTCGCGCAGGTTGCCCTGGAGCTGGTCGGGGTCGGGGGTGAGTTCGAGGCGGGTTTTGTCGCTGAGCTGGGTGAGCATAGTGGTCAGGGCGTCGTCGCGATCGAACTCTACCTCCAGATCATCGTCGGCCTCGCCGCTGGTCAGGCGCATGAAGTCGAGCAGACTCATCTCGGGGTTTTCGGCCTGCTGCTGCTGCCAAAACTCCAGCATTTGCTGCATTTTGTCCTGGTCGAGCTCCATCCACTGGCCGCGAAACTTGACCAGGGGCGACTTAGCGTTGACGAGCTGCTGCCATTCCTGCTCGGTGACGGGCTGGTCGCCGATCGCCAGGTCGTACTGGTACTGCACCAGGGTGTCGTAGGAAAAGTAGCCCTTCGATTTGTCGCTGCCGCCGAGGGATTTGCCCTTGGCCCGCAGCCGCACCTTGGCCCGCTGGCGGCCCTTGGGCGTCCACCAGGCGGGGACGATCACTTTGTAGCCCGCATCTTCCAGCACCCAGGCCGATTCTTT
>JBARVK010000103.1:0-13153 GCA_049646225.1 Nodosilinea sp. | reverse complement strand
CCTAAGGCCTTCCTCCCTCACGCGGCGTTGCTCCGTCAGGCTTTCGCCCATTGCGGAAAATTCCCCACTGCTGCCTCCCGTAGGAGTCTGGGCCGTGTCTCAGTCCCAGTGTGGCTGATCATCCTCTTAGACCAGCTACTGATCGTCGCCTTGGTGAGCCTTTACCCCACCAACTAGCTAATCAGACGCGAGTTCATCCTCAGGCGATAAAACATTTCACCTCTCGGCATATGGGGCATTAGCAGTCGTTTCCAACTGTTGTTCCCCTCCTAAGGGCAGATCCTCACGCGTTACTCACCCGTCCGCCACTAACCCCGAAGGGTCCGTTCGACTTGCATGTGTTAAGCACGCCGCCAGCGTTCATCCTGAGCCAGGATCAAACTCTCCATGTTAGTCACTAAACCCCGAAAGGCTAATTGACAAATTGTCACTCCGTGAAAGAGCAACCCGAAAAGCATGTCCCGGATACCTCAGTATCCGATTCTGTCTTCTTACTTGACTCAAGAACAACACTAGTGCTATCCTTGAACCAATTTAATCCTTGACAGGAACCTTGGCTTTGTTTCTAGACTATGTAGTTGTCGAGGTTCGCTTCGTCCCTCAGTAGGCGGTTCGTGTGTCCCGCTTCCCTCAGGCGCTTTATCAATATAGGGCGGATTCATGGCGGTGTCAACACTTTTGGTAAAAGAATTCTGACGCGCCCAAAACCCCTGCAATAAAAGGGTCTTGAACGTTTTAGGGCAGGGTTGCGGGTAAACTTGGGCAATTTTTTGGGGAAATTTCTTTTTGTCTACACCGCATCTGGGGTGCAGGGACGGTCACAAAGCGGCACAGCTAGCGTAGTGAAACCGTTTCTGGGCGAGGGTTAAGGGTACTAAGGCATCGTTAACTTAGCGCTGTAATTAGAGATACAGACAATCCTGATAAAGGCTTGATGGCTACATGAGCTAGCGGTTTTGAAGGCAGGCTTGATCTGAGGGCTGGGCTATTCAGTGAGGAGTCCAGTGCCGTCGCGATCTGATCTATTGGGGCAGGTCTGTTGAATACTAGTAGAGGTATTGAGCCAGAGCCTGAACCAACGGGGGAATCTGTGAATTTTCAGTCTGTGATTGCGACGCTGAATCAGTTTTGGGCCCAGCAGGGCTGTGTGATCATGCAGCCCTACGATACGGAGAAGGGAGCGGGCACGAAGAGCCCCCATACGTTTTTGCGGGCGCTGGGGCCAGAGCCCTGGTCAGTGGCCTATGCGGAGCCCTGCCGCCGACCGGCGGACGGGCGCTATGGGGAAAACCCCAACCGCTATCAGCATTATTTTCAGTACCAGGTGCTGATCAAGCCGTCGCCGAGCGATATTCAGGAAACCTATATAGAGTCGCTGCGGGCCCTGGGTATCAGACCGGAAGACCACGACATTCGCTTTGTGGAGGACAACTGGGAAGATGCGGCGGTGGGGGCCTGGGGCGTGGGCTGGGAAGTGTGGCTGGACGGGATGGAGATTACCCAGTTCACCTACTTTCAGCAGTGTGGGGGGATTGACTGCCGCCCGGTATCGATTGAGCTGACCTACGGGCTGGAGCGGCTGACGATGTATCTGCAGGAGGTAGATGCGATCGCCAAGATTCAGTGGAATGACCAACTGACCTACGGCGATATCTATATGCAGGCCGAGATTGAGAATTCAACCTATAACTTTGAGGCGTCGAATCCGGAGCTACTGTTTACGCTGTTTGACCTGTACCAGCAGGAGGCGGAACAGCTGATGGATCGGGGACTGGTGTTGCCGAGTTATGACTATGTGCTGAAGTGCTCGCACACATTCAATCTGCTGGACGCGCGCGGGGTAATTTCGGTGACGGAGCGCACCCGCTACATTCGCCAGGTGCGGGGGCTAGCACGGCGAGTCGCGCAGCTCTACCTGGAACAGCGTGAGAAGCTAGGGTTTCCCCTACTAGATGCGGCAAGTACTGAGCAGAATGTGGCTTAGGCTGTTTGATAGCAGAAGGGCATCCCTATAAGAAGGGCGTCTCTATAAACTGCGGCAACGCCCTTCTGCTAACTCTAAACTCGCTTAGGCACAGCTAGTTGATCGGATAGGCTAAGCGGCTTGCCGCAGCACTGTCCCTAGTGCGTGCAGCAGGGTATCGACGTGCTTTGGCTGGCTGTTGTAGCCCATCAGGCCAATGCGCCATACCTTGCCACCCAGTTCGCCTAGGCCACCGCCGACTTCAATGTTGTAGTCGGTCATGAGCTGGCGGCTCACGACCTTGGCATCGACGCCGTCGGGGACGCGAACAGTGGTCAGGGTTGGCAACCGCAGCGATTCTTCGACGTGACATGTGAGCCCAAGCTCGGCGAGCCCAGCCCAGAAGTAAGCGGCGGTTTGCTGATGACGCTGCCAACGAGCCTCTAGCCCTTCTTCGGCCAGCAAACGCAGCGCCTCACGCAGCGCGTAGGTAAGGTTGACGGGGGCCGTATGGTGGTAGACCCGCTCTGGCCCCCAGTATTTACGCAGCAGGTTGGCGTCGAGGTACCAGTTGGCAACTGGCTGTCGCCGCTGCTCTAGCTTGGCCACTGCCCGGGGACTCATGGTGAAGGGAGAAATACCGGGAACACAGCTCAGCCCTTTTTGGCTACAGCTATAGGCCAAATCGACTTGCCATTCATCGAGGAAAATGGGTACGCCCCCCAGGCTGGTTACGGTGTCAACCAGTAACAGACAGTCATGGGCGGCGCAGGCAGCCCCCAAACCTTCGAGGGGTTGGCGGACTCCGGTAGAGGTTTCGGCGTGCACAATCGCCAATACTGCCGGGCGATGCTGATCAAGGGCGGCGGTCAGTTCGTCGAGGGTAAAGGCTTCACCCCAGGGCCGGGTAATGGATACGACATCTGCTCCGTAACGCTGGGCCATATCGACCAGTCGGTGGCCAAAATAACCTTTGACGGCAACCAGGACGCGATCGCCTGGCTCCACGGCATTGGCAAGGGTGGCCTCCATCGCGGCTGATCCGGTACCGGCGATCGCGTAGGTGAGGGGATAAGTGGTCTGCCAGGTATAGCGGAGCAGGTCTTGCACCTCATCCATCATCGCTAGGTAAGCGGCATCCAGGTGGCCAATGGGCTGCTGATTCATCGCGGCAATCACGCGAGGATCGGCATTGGAGGGACCTGGCCCCAGCAGTAGGCGGTCGGGCACAACCAGGGGCTTTAGAGCCGCAGGCGGCGCTAGCCGCGTAGATGGGATTGGGAGCATAGTAGTTGCCATAGATTCACCAAAAGTTGACGGTTGGGGTTAACCAGAATAGGTCTGAATGTAGCCCTATCGTTAACTGCGACCTGGCGGGGTAAGGGCCGGCAGTCAGCAAAACAACACTGCACCGTGTCGAGAACGATGGCGGCAAAGACCCGAATGGGTCAGATGGGCTGGTTTCATTCTCCTACGGCGATGGCGTTTAGGAGCGTTGGGCACCACCGGGAAAACTACCGTGCGGCTCATCTCAGTCTTTTGATCGTCGCTTTGGACTCAGGAATTGACTCGGGCACCAGACCCTGACTCAGTCTCACCCGGAAAGCTCCGTAGCCACACCACAAATAGCGTGCCTGGATGGGGAGGGTAAACAGCAGCTTCGGGGGGCAGCCAAGGGGTACCCTGCACAGGACTGATCAGATCAATATGGCCTCCCATGCCCTGAACCAGATCTTGGACGATTGCCAAACCCAGCCCTGTGCCAGGAATATTACCCTGAGCCTGCACTCCACGAAAGTGACGGGTAAACAGCTGGGGCTGATCGGCGGGGGGAATGCCCACACCGGTATCCCCAACGGCAATGCCCTGAAATATCTGCCCGTTCAGACGCTGTAATAGCCCTGCGGTAACCCACACCAGTGAGCCGGGGGAGGCGTACTTGAGAGCATTGTCGATCAGGTTGTGCAGCACCTCGCTGAGGGCAGCTGCATCCAGCCAAACGTCTGGCAAAGCGTCAGGAATATGGTGAATCAGATGCAGCCCCCGATCTAGGGCCAAGGGCAGCGTTGACTGCACTAGGGGTAGAGCCACAGCAGCGATCGCGCCAGGTTTTACGGTCAGCGATCGCCCCAAGCCGTGGGCCTGGGCAGGGGCGATCGCCCGTTCGCTAGCAGCACTGTGTTTGTCGTTTTCAGGGGCGGTATGCTCAGCCAAATCGACGGTCGAGCCGGGCAGCAGGAGTCCACCCACAGAAGGATTCGTAGGCTGGGTGAGGGTTGCATCGGCAGTCGCCACCGCATCGTCAAAGTGCTGAGCCAAATCCTGCAGCCGACGACTTTCCCTCACAATGCCTTCAGCGATAGGACGATTGGTGTCTTCAGGGGGAAGACGCTTGACCATCAGTTGACCAAAGGTCTGTAGCGCCGTTAGCGGGTTGCGAAACTGGTGTAGCAGATCGTGAAACGTCTCCGACTGGTCTGCCTGGTTGAGCTGGCGCTGGTTGAGCTGGCGCTGCAACCACTGGCCACGCTGATCCATTACGCAGGCGATCGCCAGTGTACTCGCCACCTGCTCCGCCTGCTGGTAATCATCCGGTGTCCAGGGTTGAGCGTCACGGGTGCTGACCAACATGCCTAACACCACGCCTTCATAAGCCAGAGGCAGCACGAGGGGATAAGCGGAGACCTCATCCCCCAACTCGGGAGAGGCTAAATCCGCCGGTAGCGAAAGCACTCGATAGTCTGGCCATTCATTGGACTGGCGTTCCAGCCGAGACGAGTCGACTACCGATTTGGGTTCAGGATTAGCTATGTGGTGAGGCCAATCAACCAGCTGAGTTGTACTCTGAGCAGACCCTTGACGACGCTCTTGAATCTCACTTTCTGCGTCAGAAACGGCTGCTAAGCCATCACGAAGACCATTCCAGAGGTCTGCAGTCTCTGGATACGCCACCAAAGGGACCAGGGTCGGGTTCACGGCGTCAGCCGTCGTTTCGACCAGATAAACCACTGTTGACAGAGCTCCTAGGGCCTGGGTCAGCAGGAGAACCTGAGACTGACACAGAGCTACGAATTCAGAGCTAGGAGAGCCAACCATGACAGAGCAATTCAAGATTTTGACGGAAGAAAAATTAAAGTTTTGTCAATTTTTTAACAATTCTGTTCAGACCCACTTCCATTAAACACCCTTACAACCTTTATAGGACATGGGTTTTAGCACTGTAGAACCGAATTTTAAGAGAAGTTGAAATTCTTATTTTGAGCCTATATACTTGGCCTGGTTAACAAATTTTGTAACCGAAACTACATCCAAATATCCATTGAGAGGGAGGTAGGCAACTTGGCAAGGAGACGCAAGCGCAAGAGCCGTCGTCGCTTAGAAGGCCGTCGTATCTTAGAGGCTGTTCCTCAGTATAGTATTGAGAGCGGCAACGAAAAACCCGTAACCGCGGCTCGGAATTTCATTCATTCCGAGGGCATCGCCCCCCCAGCCCTGCTGCTGGTTAAACGGAACGAGCACACTACTGACCGGTACTTTTGGGCCGAGAAGGGTTTGTTTGGCGCCCAGTATGTCGAAGAGAATCATTTTCTCTTCCCCAGCCTACGGGTACTGCTCGGCGAAGACGAAGAAGAGAATGCTTCAGCCCTAGAAACCTTGACTCACTAGGCCAGATAAGCTGCTGACCGTCTCAGTACAGTCAGCGGAGCTTACTGGGTCATCGTTTATACATTTAAGAGCTAGCCCTAGGGCTAGCTTTTTTTTAGCCCTGGTGACCCAGGTCTTGCTCTAGGGCAATCAGTTCGTCGCGGTGGGCCGTAATAGTGACGGTGGCCATCAGACTGGTCGGGTCTTCTGAAGAGGCTTCGGGGCGCACCTGAAGAACAATATCTTCATTCCGGTCAGACCCTTGCCAATAAAACCAACCGGCTGCTGGCGCTAAGCCTACCAAGCCTAGGAACCCAGTGCTATAGGCTGGCCACAAATGAGCTAATACCAGTGCCAAGCACAGTCCACCGCTGCCCGCTAGCAGGGTTAAAAAACCGGCCAAAAACAGGCTAGGTCGCACCCGGCCTCGCAGCACAATGCGCTGAGTCTCGGCCTCGACAACGGTCACGGTGTAGGCGCGCGCTTCAAAATGCGTGGTTAACGTCTGCAGCAGCGTGAACGGCGCTACGGGGCGCGCTAGCGTTAAGGTTTCAATGCGGTCTTTCGTTGATGCCCGAATAAAAAAAACTAACCCTACCATCATGAGCAGGGTCAGAACCAGGGTCGAGTAGGTTGCGGTTTCGGTCACAGGTGGGCCATCGGAGGGTACCTTTCTAGGGTACGAAATGATGGATCATTCAGGTAGGCCCAATCCTGTCAATTGGGGTTATCGTCGCGGCGAAGAATAGGCTGGGCTCTGGGTCGGGCTGGGCAAGACCGGATCGCCCATGTAGGTTTTCCAAAACTCAGCCAATTCTTCAGATTGCAGTCGCCAGTCAGGATTGAGGCGGTACATACGGCGGGGTCGACCCCGACCTTCTACCTTTTTCCAGTAGCCGTCAATGGCGTTTTCATCTTCTAAAAACTTAAGCGCTCCGTACAATACGGTGTCAGATAAGCGATAGTGGGGATAGTGGTGAGTCAACCGCTGGATCAACTCAGTGCCATAGGAATCTTGCTGGAGCAGCACCGATAACACATAGCAAACGGCAAGCTCTTTGTTGAGATAAATTGGCGGTGGATCCTCGAAGAACTGATAAATATCCTCAAATTTCATGGGATCGCTCCAGATATATTAAAGTTTGCCTGCGCTGAGGCAGGCCAGGGTTTAAAGCAATCTATTCGCTAGCTGACAGCTAGGCTAATTCTAAACACAGGTGATCCCCACAATATCGAAGTGAGGTCAGATGGTAACTATCTGCAAATTTTTTTAGACATTACTAAATATTCGCAGCCAGAGATAATTGAATTTGGATCCCGATGGGCTATCGACTCTCACCGTTGGAGCGATCGCTGCCGTTTTCCGGCCCCCTGGGGGTAAGGGTGGTTTGGAACAAAATTTGCCCGTCTCGCACTGCCGCTAGATTGATCTGTACCGGTCCGGCCGTAAAGATATCAGTGGCGGCAATGGCCTGAAAATCAACGGCCTGCCCAGCTTGCTGGACGGCTTCGAGGAAAGTCAGGATGGTTTCAGGGCGATTGTCGGCCACCTGGAGGTTGTCGCTGACGACCCCATCTTGGCGAGCCCTAAACTGGGTGGCCGCCAACAGCAGATTGAGTCGTTCAACCAGCTGGCGATCATCAAAGGGCGGTGGATCGAGCGCCACCGTCGCTAGCCGCTCGCCCCGGGCATAGACCTGCTGGTTGGGGGTAGCGTCGATAAAGACCTGAATACAGGGTTCGCCCCGCTGTAAGACACAGGGTTCACCAGTGATGTAGTTAGCGGCCGATAATAGGCGCACCACGTAGTCTTCCCCGGTGGCTAAACGCTCAATCAGCGCTGCGACTTCACGATTGCCGATCAATAAAATTTGCTGGTCGATCGGTGTGCCTGGGGCAATGGCGCGAGACACAATGCGATTAGCTTCCTGCAAAAATTCGGTCACAAACTCTTCGGCCTGGGCTCGGTTTTCGGCTCGCCCCTGCCCCGTTAAGATCTCCTGGTTACGGTTGAGGGCAATGTTGCCGCGAAATAACCCCTGGTACTGAATTTGCAATGCCGCCACCTGCTGCTCTAAGAAGTCTTGTTGGGACTCCAGGTCGACCAGCAGCTGCTCGCGCTCGGCAATCTGCTGATCTCGCTGGGCAATTTGCTGGTCTAGCTCGGCAATCTGCTGATCTCGCTGGGCAATCTGGCTGCTAATAGTAGCCTGCTGCTGAAGCAGGCGATCGCGTTCTACCCGCAGCGTCGCAGTCGACTGACGCAGGGCTTCAGCCCGCTGCGAGACGGTATCGAGCTGGTCGAGGGTTTGGCGCAGCTCAGTCTCGGTAGATTCCTGCCGCGCTACAGCTTGATTGAGCGATTCATTGACGTCCTGAAGTCGCCCTAGGGCTCGCTGGCGCTCAGCCGTGGCGGATTCTAAATCAGTCTCAACGTTCTCTTGGGTGGCCTGGGCCTCAGCCAGATTGGCCTGGGCACTGGCTAAGTCATCCTGAATGCGGCCCAGCTCAAAGACCCCCGTCCGCAGCTGGCTGCTAACCCCAAACAGCAGGGCTAGGGTAGATGCTGAGATAATGCTTCCGGTCGCAATGCTAACCACCGTCGCGGTTTGCCGGGGGCGCATGTTGAATAGGCTAAGGCGGGCCTTGCCCACCCGCATACCAATGCGATCGCCCAGGGTAGCAATAACTCCCCCCAGCATCAAAACTGCAAAAATTAACACGTAGCCAGAAACCATGCACCAGTCACAGGGGAGTTTGCATTTACTCTACTGCATGGGTCAGGCTCTTGTACGCCCGGGCCTTACCGGCCCCTAGCCCCACACCCAGCGTTGCGTCCCGATCACCGGGTGTGACCGGCCCAGCGGCCTGTTACGTAAATTGCTGGCTGAGGTTAACCGGATCGTGAACGGTGATCTTCTTTTTATAAATAGAGATCATGCCCTCCTGGCGCAGGTCACCAAGCAGGCGAGTTACCGTTACCCGAGTTGAGCCAATCGCCTCCGCGATCGCCTGGTGAGATAGCTTCAAATCAATCGTGATGCCATCCTGGCTGGGGACGCCGAAATCGCGACAGAGAATCAGCAAAAAGCTAACCAACCGCGACCCCATATCGCGGTGGGCCAACGTCTCAATCATCATCTCGGTCTGCAAAATCCGAGACGATAGCCCCCGCAGCATCAGCAACGCCAGTTCAGGATTTTCCTCTAGGGACTGCTCCACCTGCTCAATCGGCACCGACAGCAGCTCTACCGGCGTAAATGCCACAGAATGATAAAACCGATCAGACCGATTGCCGGTAATCAGCGACAGCACGCCAAAGACACTATTTTCTCGCAGCAGGGCCACCGTAATTTCTTCGCCAGCCTCGTATACCCGCGATAGCTTAACGGCTCCCTTCAGCAAAAAGTAAACTCGTTCTGCCGGGTCGCCGGGAAAGAAAATGGTCTTGCCCCGGTCGTAGGATTCAACTACAGGGGGAAACGCACCTCCTGAAAGCTGACGGAAGACATTGGCAAGCGGCTTATCTTGGGTCACTACCATAAACGTTCTGCTAAGGGCATCACAGAAGGACTCTACACTGGGCTAACGGCTCGCACCGCCCAATTACGGCTAGGGCCTCAGCACAGACCACCTTGGGCACCAAGCATAGAGCAGTTTGATCGGTCTGGCACATTAGATAATGCAAACGTTCCATGACTTAAGATCACTTAACCTCAACTTCAGGGGAGGCGTTTGTATAGCACGCTACTTTATCGGACTGTGAGCAGGGTTTTCCTAGCGCTGGTCGATTGAGCCCGCAGCCCTTTGACGCCGGGGCAGCTCGAAGCTGACGGTCGGGACCGGACTAACACCCTAAAACCGCCGCTGGGCATACAGGTTAAAAGCTATCTCCTAAGATGGCCCAAAGCTCCATGGGATAAGGAGGCCGGTTATACCCGACCAAAAAAGTCGGGTATGTTTGACCGGATCTTGTTATCGGTGTTACCGTCTGAATACTTAAAGTTGGCGCATCAATCACGACGCCTCAAATCGCTATCCAACCAGCCTAGAGAAATTGCCATGACGCAGTCCATCGAACGACCCATTGCCACCACCCCTACCTTTTCGGCGCTGAAGTGTCGAGAGTGCGGCGAAACCTACGACTTGGGTGCCAAGCATGTCTGTGAGGATGTTTGCTTTGGCCCTCTTGAGGTGGCCTACGACTACGAGGCGATTCGTCAGCGGGTCTCTCGCAGCACGATTCAGGCTGGGCCGCTGTCGATTTGGCGCTACAAAGACTTTTTACCCGTCAGCACCGACACCCCCATCGATGTGGGCACAGGCATGACGCCCTTGGTGCGCTCTAACCGCCTGGCGCGGCGGCTAGGCCTCAAGGAACTCTATATAAAAAATGATGCGGTCAACATGCCCACCCTCAGCTTCAAAGACCGGGTGGTCTCGGTAGCGCTAACGCGAGCCCAAGAGCTAGGGTTTACCACGGTTTCCTGCGCTAGCACCGGCAACCTGGCCAACTCGACCGCGGCGATCGCAGCCCACGCTGGCCTCGACTGCTGCGTCTTTATTCCCTCCGATTTGGAGGCCGGTAAAGTGCTGGGTACCCTGATTTACAACCCCACCGTAATGGCCGTGCAGGGCAACTACGATCAGGTCAACCGCCTCTGCTCTGAAGTAGCCAACACCCACGGCTGGGGCTTCGTCAATATCAACCTGCGCCCCTACTACTCGGAGGGGTCTAAAACCCTGGGTTATGAAGTCGCTGAGCAACTGGGCTGGCGGCTGCCCGACCACATTGTGGCGCCCTTAGCCTCTGGATCGCTATTCACCAAAATCTACAAGGGCTTCCAAGAATTTGTGAAAGTTGGCCTGGTAGACGACAAGGCCGTGCGCTTCAGCGGTGCCCAGGCGGAAGGCTGCTCGCCCATTGCCCAAGCCTTTAGAGAGGGCCGCGATTTTGTCACCCCAGTTAAGCCCAATACCATTGCCAAATCGATCGCCATTGGTAACCCCGCCGACGGCATCTACGCCCTCGACATTGCCCGCAAGACCAACGGCAACATCGAGTCGGTCACCGATGCTGAGGTGATCGAGGGGATGAAGCTGCTGGCCGAAACCGAAGGTATTTTTACTGAAACCGCTGGCGGTACCACCATTGCGGTGCTCAAGAAACTGGTAGAAGCCGGTAAAATTGATCCCGACGAGTCTACGGTGGTCTACATCACCGGCAACGGCTTGAAGACCCAGGAGGCCGTACAAGGCTACATCGGCGAGCCCTTCACCATTGAGCCCAAGCTGGAAAGCTTTGAGCGGGCGCTGGAGCGATCGCGCACCCTAGACCGTCTGGAGTGGCAGCAAGTGCCTGTATAAAGCTGAAGCGAGCGGGTTCAGCCTAGTAGGCCGAATCCGCCCGACCCCTCAAAGCCCATTTTTCGGGCTCGATCTCCTGGCGATCGCCGCGGGATTATTTTTTTGACTGAGCCTAGTGCTTACCTTCTCAACCCTTAGAAATAGATATCCGACCATGGCTGTAAAAGTACTCATTCCTACCCCCTTGCAAAAGTTCACCAACAACCAGGCCGCCCTAGAGTGCAGCGGCGGTACCATCGTAGAACTGCTTAACGACCTGGAGAGCAACTGCCCCGGCATTAAGGCTCGCCTTTGCGACGATGCTGGTGAACTGCGCCGCTTTGTCAACTTCTACGTCAACAGCGAAGACATTCGCTTCTTAGACGGGAAAGACACCACCCTCAGCGATGGCGATGAAGTCAGCATTGTGCCCGCTGTGGCTGGGGGCTAGGGATACCAAACGAGTTTGCACAATGCCTCAGGGGAGATTGCTCCCCTGAGGCATTGTGCGTTTACTGCTACCGCTTAGTCCTCTCACCCGTCACACCTCTCACCCGTCACAATAGAGACGTAGAGAGACGCAGCGTTATGGGCAGGGACCTACTCTAAAGTTATGAATATTGAACCAATTCTCGCTGAAGCTCTGGCTGGGGCAGACATTTCAGCGGCTGATGGCGTAACCCTATTACAGCAGCACGATCCGGCAGCCGTATCGGCCATTCGCCGTACAGCCGATACCCTGCGCCAGCATCAGGTCGGGGAAACGGTGACCTATGTGGTCAACCGCAACATCAACTTCACTAATATCTGCGAGCAGCACTGCAACTTTTGCGCCTTTCGCCGCGACGCCCAAACCGAGGGTGCCTACTGGCTCGATTTTTCTCCCATCCTTGAAAAAGCGACTGAAGCGGTTGCGGCAGGGGCCACCGAGATCTGTATGCAGGGCGGGCTTAACCCTGCGGCCAAAATCAACGGTAGTTCGCTGCGCTACTACCTGAAGCTAGCAGACACCATCAAAGGCAATTTCCCGGCTCTGCACCTGCACGCCTTTTCGCCCCAGGAGGTTGAGTTTATCGCTCGTCAGGACGGGCTGAGCTACCGGGATGTGCTGCTGGCGCTGCAGGCGGCTGGGGTGGGATCGCTGCCGGGCACAGCGGCAGAGGTACTAGACGACACCGTGCGGCGGGTGCTGTGCCCCGAGAAAATCAACTCCGCCACCTGGCTAGAGATCGTTGGGCTAGCCCACGACATAGGCCTACCCACCACCAGCACCATGCTATCGGGCCACATCGAAACTCCAGGTCAGCAGATCGCCCACCTCGAAAAGCTGCGCCAGCTCCAGCGTCAGTCCCTTGAACGGGGTCGAGGGGCGGCGATCACCGAGTTTATCGTGCTGCCTTTTGTAGGGCAGGAGGCACCAAAACCTTTGCGCCGCCGCGTAGGGCGCGACCAACCGGTGCTGGTCGATGCGCTGTTGTTAATGGCAGTGGCCCGCATTTACCTAGGCAACTGGATTGTCAACCACCAGCCCAGCTGGGTCAAGCTGGGGCTAGACGGAGCCACCGAGGCGCTAACCTGGGGCTGCAACGACATCGGCGGCACATTAATGGAAGAGCACATTACCACTATGGCCGGGGCCCAGGGCGGTACCGGCATGACGGTGCAGGACTTGCAGGGCGCGATCGCCAGCCTGAACCGCCCAGCCCAGCAGCGAGACACCCTCTACGGCTCGGTCAGTTCCTCCAGCGGGACTGAGTTGGAGGGAGCTGAATCGACGGGTATGGCAGCGTCTGGAGATGGGGAGACTGTCTCTGCCTCCGTCGAAAACACCGCCCCGGCCCGGCAGTCGCGCAGCCAGAGCCTAATCGCCTGACCAACAATGCCGCCGCTGCTTTCTTCAGGCGGGGTCGGAGCGCGCTGGCCAGCCAGAGGGTTATCCCCCGCTGGATAGCCACCCAGGCTGGAGTAGAGCAGAGCCATGTACCAGCCCTCTTCATTCTCGACGAGAAACAGCCAGTGGTAGTTTTGCAGCGCAACCGTCTGGTTGTGCCAGTACTGGCGCTCTAGGGTAGTAAAAAAGACCTGCTGAAGTGGACTGCCAGCATTAGCCCCACCGTTGGCGACAGCATGACTATCGATGCCAGCCTCGGTCGGGGTATCGGCGGGGGAATAATCAGAGAGATCAATCGGGGTAAAGTC
>JBARVK010000102.1:0-5677 GCA_049646225.1 Nodosilinea sp. | reverse complement strand
GACCTGAGGCTAACAGCACAAGACATCTTTAGCGCAGGCACAACAGACTAGCCTGTGGGCGTTAGGAACCGGGTTTCCTGTGCGAGATGTGCCGGTTAACTGACGCTTCCCAAAAAGAACCCCGGTTGCTGGTTGCACCTTACGCCGGCCTAGGGCCATAGCCCCCGCCGCCAGGGGTAGCAATTTGAATGCAGTCCCCCGCCTCCACCGTCACCGTGACCTGCCCCGGTAGCACCTCCACCTGGCCATCGGCGCGAAGGACTCGATTTTCGCCCACCTGCCCTGGCTGACCGCCCGCCAGACCGAAGGGCGGTACCCGACGATGGCTGGACAGAATCGCCGCCGTCATCGATTCGCAAAATTCTAGGGTGCGCACAATGCCGTTGCCGCCCGCAAACTCCCCCGCCCCGCCGCTGCCCTGGCGGATGGCAAACTCCCGCAGCCGCACCGGAAACCGCCACTCCAGCACCTCGGGGTCGGTCAGCCGCGAGTTGGTCATGTGGGTGTGCACCGCGTCGGTGCCGGGGAAGCCGGGGCCAGCGCCGGAGCCGCCGCAGATGGTTTCGTAGTACTGGTGGCGGTCGTTGCCGAAGGTGAGGTTGTTCATGGTGCCCTGGGAGGCTGCGATCTCCCCCAGAGCCCCGTACAGCGCATCCGTCACCGCCTGGGATACCTCCACATTGCCCGCCACCACCGCCGCTGGGTAGCGCGGGTTCAGCATTGAGCCTTCCGGAATCACAATTTCTAGCGGCTTCAGGCAGCCTGCATTGAGGGGAATGTCGTCATCCACCAGCGTGCGAAACACGTAGAGCACCGCCGCTTTGCACACTGCCGAGGGGGCGTTGAAATTGCTGGGCCGCTGGGCCGAGGTGCCGGTAAAGTCAATGCGGGCGCTGCGCTGCGCTCGGTTCACCGTGACCTGCACGGCGATCTGGCTGCCGTCATCCATGGGGTAGGTAAACTGACCGTCGTGGAGGCGATCGATCACCTGCCGCACGCATGCTTCGGCGTTGTCTTGCACGTGCTGCATGTAGGTCTGAACAGTGTCGAGCCCGTAGTGATCGACCAGTTTTTGCAGTTCTTGAGCCCCTTTTTCGTTGGCTGCAATCTGGGCCTGGAGGTCGGCTATATTTTGCGTTGAGTTCCGCACTGGATAGGGGGAACTGGTGAGAATTTCTAGCAGTTCAGCGTCTAAAAAGCGCCCCTGATCCACGAGCTGAACGTTGTCTAACAAAATCCCTTCTTCCTCAATGGAGGTGCTGTTTGAGGGCATTGAACCCGGGGTGATGCCGCCAATATCGGCGTGGTGGCCGCGAGAGGCGACGTAGAAGAGTGGGGGAGTAGGGGAGTGGGGGAGTGGGGGAGTGTCAGGGGGGAAAACGGGGGTAATAACGGTGATATCGGGCAGATGGGTACCGCCGTTGTAGGGGTTGTTTTGCAAGTAAACGTCGCCGGGTTTGAGGCGATCGCCCTTGGCCTCAATTAAACTTCGCACGCTTTCCCCCATGGACCCCAGGTGCACCGGAATGTGGGGCGCGTTGGCGACAAGCTGTCCCCGCTGATCAAAAACGGCGCAGGAGAAATCGAGCCGCTCTTTGATATTCACCGAGTAGCTGGTGTTTTGCAGCGTAATCCCCATTTCTTCGGCTACGGCGCGGAAGAGGTTGTTGAAGATTTCGAGCAGAACGGGATCGGGGGGAGATGGGGGAGCGGGGGAGCGGGGGAGCGGGGGAGCGGTAAGGATCGTGGAATTTGGCTTGGCTTCTAGCTTTTGGTTTCTGGCTTCTGCCTGCAAAATTAGGTGGCCCTTTATCGTCAGCGTGGCGTTCCAGCCGGGTTCGATGACGTTGGTGCCGGTGGGTTCGATGATCAGGGCGGGGCCTGCGATCGCATCTCCCGGGCACAAATCGTCCCGGTGAAAAACAGGTGTATCGTGCCACGCATCGGCGGTGTAGACCGGGACGGTGGCTTTGGGCACCAGCGGTGCGGTGCGGGTTTTGTGAATCTCGGGTTCCTCAGGGCTGTGGGTGTGGCCGATGACTTCGACGGCGGCGGTATCGACGATCAGCCGTTTAGTCTCCTGGGCAAAGCCGTAGCGCTGGCGGTGCAGGGCGGTGAACTGCGATCGCATCTCTTCTACCCCGGCAAAATCCACCGCTAGCACCGAATCCGTCCCCTCATACTTCAGCAGCAGCCGAGGCAAAATTTGGGGCGATTCGGACTGGGTGGCTGAGCTTGTTGAAGCCTGAATTTTGGATTCTGGATTTTGGTACATACCGTGGGGGTTGTCCCCTCCTGGGAGGGGTAGGGGTGGGTCTACCTCAAACCCCTGCCGCCCCAATTCCTCCAGTCCCCGCTTTGCGAGAGACTCCACCACCCGCTGAATTTCAGGCCGTGTCTCTTCCCCCAGGGGCAGCTCGACCGATCGCTCGTTTAGCGCCCGCACATCCGCCAGACCCATGCCGTAGGCCGACAGCACCCCGGCGTAGGGATGCAAAAACACCTCCGTCATGCCCAGGGCATTGGCAATCAGGCAGGCGTGCTGGCCCCCCGCCCCGCCAAAGCTGCACAGCACGTAGTCAGAAACGTCATAGCCCCGCTGCACCGAGATCTTTTTAATCGCATTGGCCATTTTCTCCACCGCGATCGTCAAAAAGCCCGCTGCTACCTGCTCAGGGCTGCGCACATCCCCCGTTGCCGCACGGATTTCCGCCGCCAGGGTGGCAAACTGTTCGCGCACCACATCAGCATTCAGAGGCAAATCGCCCTCTGGCCCAAACACGTGGGGGAAAAACTCGGGTTGAAGCTTGCCGACCATTACATTGCAGTCGGTCACCGCCAGCGGCCCACCGTGACGGTAGCAGGCCGGCCCCGGATACGCCCCCGCCGACTCTGGCCCCACCCGGTAGCGGCTGCCGTCAAAGCTGACAATGGAGCCGCCCCCCGCGGCCACGGTGTGAATCGCCATCATCGGTGCCCGCAGTCGCACCCCGGCCACCTCGGTTTCAAAGGTGCGCTCGTACTCGCCCCGGTAGTGGGAGACATCGGTGCTGGTGCCGCCCATGTCAAAGCCAATCATGCGATCGTACCCGGCCTGGCGGCTGGTCTGCACCGCGCCGACAACGCCCCCGGCAGGCCCCGAGAGAAGGCTGTCTTTGCCCTGAAACAGCGCCGCATCGGTGAGGCCGCCGTTGGATTGCATGAACATGAGGCGAGCGTGGGAGTAGGGGAGTGGGGGCGTAGGGGAGTGGTCGGGTGGCTGGGTGGATGGGTGGATGGGTGGGTGGGCGGGAGAGTGGGTGGGTGAGTTTTGGATCTGGGTAGAAGCTGTCCCCTCCTGGGAGGGGTGGGGGTGGGTCTGCAATTGCGCCGCCACGCGATCGACATAGCGGCGCAGGATGGGCGACAAATACGCATCCACCACCGTCGTATCGCCGCGGCTAACCAGCTTAATGAGTGGGCTTACCTGGTGGGAGAGCGAAACCTGGGTAAAGCCGACCCGGCGGGCGAGTTCGCCCAGGTGCAGCTCGTGGGCGGGGTAGCGGTAGCCGTGCATGAGCGCGATCGCGCAGGCTCGAATTCCGTCATCGTAGGCTCGCTGGAGTTCCTGACGCAGCCGTTCTTCTTCCTCCGCCTGTAACGGAACCAGCACGTCCCCCTGGGCGCTGAGCCGTTCATTGACCTCGATCACCTGTTCGTAGAGCATCTCGGGTAGCTCAATGTGGCGGGCAAAGATGTTGGGGCGGTTTTGATAGCCGATGCGGAGGGCATCGCGGAATCCCTTTGTAGTTAGGAACAAGACGCGATCGCCTTTGCGCTCCAGCAGGGCATTGGTGGCGACGGTTGTGCCCATCTTCACCGCTTCGATCAGGTCAGCGGGAATGGCTTCCTCTGGCCCCAGTCCCAACAGGTCACGCATGCCTTGAATCGGGGCATCGGCGTAGCGATCGGGATTCTCCGACAGCAGCTTGTGCAGCACGATCTGCCCGTCGGGGCGGCGGGCCACAATGTCGGTAAAGGTGCCGCCGCGATCGATCCAGAACTGCCAGCGCTGGCCAGGGGCAAAAGATGGGAGCATAGCGTTAGGGAGTGGAGAAATGTGAGAGCAGCCTCAAGCCCATTGTGAACTACGGCTAAACTCTAAAGGCAACCTGTTGTCATTACCTACAGGCAATGCCAGACTCATGCCAATGGGGGTTCAGCCATCTACATGAAGTTCGTGTAATTGCTATCTCAACTAATTTTTATGGATACTCACTCTAAAATCTACGTTGCTGGCTCCCGTGGTCTGGTCGGTAGCGCCCTGGTTAGAACCCTCAAAGCCCAGGGCTATGATAATTTGCTGCTGCGCTCCAGTCGGGAGCTAGACCTGCGCAACCAGGCCGCAGTAGACGCGTTTTTCGAGGCTGAGAAGCCCGACTATGTCTTTCTGGCCGCAGACAGGGTCGGTGGTATTCAGGCCAACAATACCTACCGGGCTGAGTTTCTCTATGACAACTTGATGATTGAGGCCAACATCATTCACAGCGCCTACCGCCACGGGGCGGAGAAACTCCTGTTTTTGGGATCTTCCTGCATTTACCCTAAGCTGTGCCCCCAGCCAATGAAAGAAGAGTACCTGCTAACGGGTTTTTTAGAGCCCACCAATGAACCCTACGCGATCGCCAAAATTGCTGGCCTCAAGCTCTGTGAAAACTACTGCCGCCAATACGGGGTCAACTTTATCTCGGCTATGCCCACCAACCTCTACGGCCTCAACGACAACTTTGACCTGGCCAATTCCCATGTCTTGCCCGCCCTCATGCGCAAGTTCCACGAGGCCAAGGTGAACGGCGACCCCACCGTTACTGTGTGGGGCACCGGCACCCCCCTGCGTGAGTTTCTCTACGTCGATGACCTGGCCGATGCCCTGGTGTATTTAATGAACACCTACAACGACGTCGATTTCGTCAACGTCGGCACCGGGCAAGAGGTGTCGATCAAAGAGCTGGCCCTGACCATGAAAGCCGTGGTCGGCTACGAGGGTGAGCTGGTGTTTGACGCCACCAAACCCGACGGCACCCCCCGTAAACTGCTGGATGTGTCGCGGCTTAATGCCGCTGGATGGACGGCTAAAACCGACCTCAAGACTGGCATTGAGCAAACTTACGCCTGGTTCTTACAGAGCTATAGCTCGCTGCGCGGGCGCGAAGCGGCCTAAACTCAAGGGTTCAATAACGAGATATGGTCGTCCCGTCTGTCCATCTAAGCCGTTATAAAAGGCAAATTTTTCAGAATTAGACTTTAGTCAGGGGGAGATAAACAATCTCCTCCTGATTAAAGGACTCAATTTACCGTCAATACATAGCTGTCTATAAGACCATTGGGAACCTTCACACCGGATTGCATTTGCCGCTGCGGATCAGCCCGACTCGGCGGGCGATCGCCTCATCTTGAGTGGCATAGGGGCCCCAGAGAGGGCGCTGGGCCTGCAGCCGCTCGCGGCTGACGTTCTCGGCTGAGAGCACCTGGCAACTGCCGTTTTCCCCCTGCACGATGTACCAACCCTCGTTTCGTTCTGACATTGCTACTCCCCAAACCACGCGTATCGCTAACCTATTAAACTCGGTTTTGCCTCAAATGAGTGTCGAGGTCAGTAGCACAAGCGATCGTTGTCGTTGGCCCTCGCCTGTCCGTG
>JBARVK010000101.1:0-13405 GCA_049646225.1 Nodosilinea sp. | reverse complement strand
GTTGAGCAGGGCGCGGCTGAGCAAAAATCCATTCGGCATAGTAGTTAAGTCAATGGTTTTATCGCTAAGAGTACCAGATTAAATAATTACGACCCGGGTTATACCCTTCGCAGGGAGGAAAACGATTGACTAGGGGCTGACAGTCTACACATCGATAGAGGTTGGTCGACAACGAGTTGCCTAGGTTTTAGACTAAGCGTCTTAAAGCCAAGGTAATGTTGCATGAATACCCCTGTTTCGCCTGCTGAGGTTGTGCAAGCTCAACCTCAGGAAGTTCTTGATGCCTTTGGTGTGGATGCCGCCCAGGGGCTAAATAGTCGGCAGGTTGACCGTCAGCGAGAGAAGTACGGCTGGAACCGACTCGAAGAGGCGAAACAGCGTGGGGCTGGAGCTATTTTTGTCGATCAGTTTAAGAGTCCGATCATTGGCTTGCTGGCGGTGGCAGCCGTGCTGGCGTTTGCTTTTCAGGAGTGGATTGAGGGCATTGCGGTGGCGATCGCGATCGCGCTCAATGCCCTGATTGGCTTTACCACCGAGCTGCGGGCGGTAAAATCGATGGAGTCGCTGCAGCAGCTCAGCCAGACCCAGGCCAAGGTGCGTCGCGAGGGACAGGTCAAGCAAGTCGCGGCTGACCAGCTGGTTCCCGGCGATATCGTGGTGCTGGAGGGAGGCGACATTGTGCCCGCCGACCTGCGGTTGATTAGCGCCTCCAATTTGCAGGCCGATGAGTCTGCCCTGACCGGGGAGTCGCTGCCGGCTAGCAAAACCACTCAGCCGGTCGAGCCTGACCTGCCGCTGGCCGAGCAGACCAACCGGGTGTTTAAGGGCACGGCGATCAGGCTGGGGTCGGCGGAAGGCATTGTTACAGCCACGGGTATGGAAACCGAGCTGGGCCACATTTCGACCCTGGCCGCCCAGGCGGGGGGCGAGCAAACCCCCCTAGAGCAGCGGCTCGACCAGCTGGGGCGGCGGCTGATCTGGATCACCTTGCTCATCGCGGTGGTGGTGGCCGTCAGCGGCATTGTGCAGGGCAAAGACCTGATGCTGATGGTGGAAACGGCGATCGCCCTCTCGGTGGCGGCAGTGCCCGAAGGGCTGCCGATTGTAGCCACCGTCGCCCTAGCCCGAGGCATGTGGCGCATGGCCAAGCAAAACGCCCTGATCAACCGCCTTTCAGCGGTGGAAACCCTTGGCTCAACCAGCATTATCTGCACCGACAAGACCGGCACGCTGACCCAAAACCGCATGACCGTCAGCCAGGTTGTGGTGGAGGCTGGTACGGTTCAGGTGGACAGCGACGGTTCGTTTCGGCTGGACGACCAGACTATCGACCCGCAGCAGCACAAAACCCTAGAGCAGCTGCTGCGGGTGGCGGTGCTCTGCAACAATGCCGAGCCGCCCAGCCCGGAGGCTCCCGATCGCGCCATTGGCGACCCGATGGAAATAGCCCTGCTCAACCTGGGGCAGCAGGCCAACCTGCACCGAGATGAGCTGCGATCGCAGTGGCCCGAGGAGCGTGAGGTCGCCTTCGACCCCGACATTAAGATGATGGCGACAGTGCATCGGCAAGCCCAGGGCTATTGGGTGGCGGTCAAGGGAGCCCCCGAGGCGGTGCTGGAGCGCTGTACCCATTACTACAGCGGGCAGGATGTGCAGGGGCTGGATGGGGAAAGCCGCGATCGCTGGCAGCAGCGCCTGCGTGCTACCGCCGAGGCCGGACTGCGGGTGCTGGCCTTTGCCGCTAAAACAGTCGATGCCACCACCGCCGAGCCTTACAGCGATCTGATTTTACTCGGTGCCGTGGGCCTAGAAGATCCGCCGCGCCAGGGCATTAAAGACTCAATCAAAGCCTGTCATCAGGCGGGTATTCGAGTGGTCATGGTGACGGGCGACCAGCAAATTACCGCTCGCAACATTGGTCTGGCCGTGGGCCTGGTGGGCGATCGCGAGACCCAGGCCCTGCCGGGCAAGGCGCTCAGACCCCTCGACGACCTCACCGACCAGCGCCGCCAAGAACTACAGCAGGTGTCGATTTTTGCCCGCGTCAGCCCTGAGCAAAAGCTCAACCTGATTGCGCTGCACCAGGCCGACGGGGCGATCGTGGCGATGACCGGCGACGGCGTCAACGACGCCCCGGCTCTGCAAAAAGCCGACATTGGCGTGGCCATGGGCCAGCGCGGCACCCAGGTCGCCCAGGAAGCCGCCGATATGGTGCTCCAGGATGACTCCTTCGCCACCATCGTGGCGGCGGTGGCCCAGGGGCGGGCGATTTTTCGCAATATTCGCCAGTTCACGCTGTACCTGCTCTCGGGCAACACCGGGGAGATCATCGCCGTCGCCCTGGCCTCGGTAGTCAATGCCCCGCTGCCGCTGCTGCCGTTGCAGATTCTCTACATCAACGCCGTCAACGACGTGTTTCCGGCCCTGGCCCTGGGGCTGGGGGAAGGTGACACCACCATGATGCAGCGACCGCCACGCCAGGGCAACGAGGCAGTGCTCACCCAAGACCACTGGATCGCGATCGGGCTGTACGGTCTGCTAATTGCGGCTACGACGCTGGGGGCCTTTGCGATCGCCCTGCTGGTCTGGCAGCTTGACGGCACGGAGGCCGTCACTATTTCCTTTATGACGCTGGCCTTTAGCCGTCTGTGGCATATCTTTAACATGCGCGGTCGCGGCACCGCCCTGCTACACAACGAGGTCACTCGCAACCCCTACGTGTGGGGAGCCCTGGGGATTTGCACCCTGATTTTACTGGCGGCGGTCTATGTGCCCGGCCTCTCCGATGCCCTGGGTACCACCGGGCTGTCGGCGCGCTCCTGGGGGCTGGTGTTTGGGGCTAGTTTAATTCCTCTCGTGGTAGGACAGTTGGGTAAAGTATTGTTTGAGCGCGAAACAAAGCGGTAAAAAGCGTCATGTTTAACTGGATTACCACCTGGATTGAGTCCCTCGGCTACCTCGGTATTTTTGGCCTGATGGTGCTGGAGCATTTGTTTCCGCCCATTCCGTCGGAGCTGGTCATGCCCCTGGCCGGGTTTGTCAGCCGCAGCAGCACCGACATGAACCTGGCTGGGGTGATTATCGCCGGTTCCCTGGGATCGCTGATTGGGGCGTCGGCCTGGTACGTGCTGGGGCGGCTCATTACCCATGAACAACTGATGGCCTGGGTGCAGCGCTACGGGCGCTGGCTGACGCTAAAGCCCCGCGATATTGACAAGGCGTTTGACTTCTTTCACCGCAGCGGCGGCAGCTGGGTGGTAGGGGTCGGTCGCGTGGTGCCGGGGGTGCGCACCTACGTATCGGTGCCCGCCGGGCTCACCCACATGCCGCTGCTGCCCTACCTAGGCTACTCTGCCCTGGGCACCCTGCTGTGGACGGGGATGCTGGCCGTGGCGGGCTATGTCCTGGGCGACCAGTTCGATCGGGTGCAGATGTGGATTGCCCCAATTAGCAAAATTGTGCTGATTACGCTGGCGATCGCCACCGTTGTTTGGATTGTCAAGCGCCGTCAGCGCCGCCAGCAGCAGGAGCGCTAGCCGTGGCTGTAGGTCAGCTTTTGACTCAGCTCGGTCGCCTGCTGGCACAGCACCTCTAGCTGAGCCAGGGCCTGGCCTTTGGCCAGCAGATCCTCCGCCTGGGCTAAGCCAGCTTCCAACGATGCCGCCGCTCCCCCCTGCCACAGGTAAAAGCCGGCGTTCCACAGGGCGGTTTTTTGCAGGTCTGAACGATCGCCCGCCAGCACCGACCGCAGGCGATCGCCCAGGGTGGCCTCGTCGCCCAGTTCGACATCGTCGCCCTCAAACCCGTAGTCGCGTGGGTGCAGCAGCAGGCGCTCGAAGTGGCCCTGCCGGTTGACCCCAACGATCGCCGTGCGACCCCGGGCCAGGTCACAGCTGCCCTCCAGCCCCTTGACGCTAATCCAGTCGGCTTGCCCACGCAGGCTAAAGGTGTCTTTGGCAAAGTTTTCGGTGGGCGGGTGCACAAACCCCATCACCAGGGTGTGTGGGCCACCGTAGGGCGACCACATCAGCTCGACCGTGGCGAAGGGCGGGCGCTTGCCAATTTGGTCGCGATAGGGCACCAGGCCGTGGGCGGTGGGAAAGTGCTGAGGCAGGTAAACGAAGCCAATCCCGGTTTGGTTGAGCAGAATGTGCGCCTGATTCAGGGTGTGGGGGCGCAGGTCAACCCCGAGCTGTTGCCACAGATCAACCAGGGGAATTCCCGCTTTGGTGGGCATGCGATCGCCGCCGTGGAGCACCACCGGCACCCCCGCCGCCGCCAGCACCAGAGCGGTAACGGGCGTGACCGGGGCGGTGCGCGATCGCCCATCGTAGGGGCAGCTCAGCACCAGGGCTGAAGCGCGGTAGGCGCTGTCGGGGGCGATCGCTGGCAGGGTAGGCCCCAGCGCTTCATAAGCATCGAGAATACCGGCCAGCTCCTCGGCGGTGGGGCGCTTGATCCGGTGGGCAATCATAAACGCGCCGATCTGAGCCGGGGTGGCGGTTTGGGTCAGCATCATGGCGGTCGCAGCACTGGCCTCGGCTCGGGTGAGCGCCCTTGAGGTGTGGCTGCCGCTGCCGACATGCTTGAGCAATTCTCGAAACTCGTTACTCATGGCTAGTCTGACCCATTAATCTGATCCATTAATCTGGCCCTTGGGGGGCATTTGTTTGCAAATCATAACCCGTTCGGGCAGACGGCCTTGGCCACAAAGCGGCGGTTTAGCTCTAGGATGCGGCGGTAGCCCACACCCGCTGGCGGCTCGGGCTAGCCAGGCTCTGCACCAGGGCGTGGAAGCGCTGAATGGGTGGAATCACCAGGCGATCGCGGGTGGTGACCAGCACCACCGATCGAGTCAGCACCGGGGCTTCGGTGGGGCGCACCGCTAGGGTGGGGTCGTCGCGGCAGTCGGCCAGGGCCGACTGGGGCAGCAGGGCGACAAAGTTGCCCTGGCGCACCATGCCCCGAAAGGCATCGAGGGTATTGAGTTCGAGGGCGGCATTAAAGGTTTCGCCCCGGTCCTGAAACTGCTGCTGCACCAGTCGCTGCATGCCGTAGCCGTCTTTGAACAAAATCTGAGGAAACCGCGACAGCATCTCCCAGGCGATCGCGGGCTGATGGGCCAGGTCGTGGTTGGCCCCCATCAACACCTCAATTGGCTCTTCAAACAGAGGCGTGACCACCATTTCGGGCTGGGTAGTAAAGCGCGGATTATCCATCACAATGGCCAGATCAACCAGGCCGTCGCGCAGCACCTTGAGGGATCGATCGCTGCCCAGGGCCGTCACCCGCAGCTGCACCTGAGGATACTCGGCGCAAAACTGCTGTAGCACTGGCGGCAGCACCGTAGAGCACACCGACTGGATTGCCGCTACGCATAGCTCCGGCTGCTTGCCCGCCATCAGGTCGGCAATATCTTTAGAGACCTGGGTCCAGTCTTGGCAAATGCGCCGTGCCTTGGGCAGCAGCCGCTCCCCGGCCACGGTGAGCTTAGCCTGGGCCCCACGGTGAAACAGAGGCGCATCGAGTTCTGCCTCCAGGGCCTGCACTTGCCGACTGACCGTCGACTGAGTGACCTGGCACTGATGGGCCGCCGCCTGAAAGCTGCCGGTTTCGGCCACGGACAAAAACGCCTGGAGCTGCTCTATACGCATGTATTGGGACTATCCATACCACTGCTACAACGAGACCACCCGACGGAACTCCGTCGGGCCAGTCCTTCTCTGTTGTGATTAGCAGATTGTGCCCCACGGCTTGGTATCAAAAATAGCGATACTCAACTCAGACCAGGACAATTCTTCCCGTGCTGGCCGCTTTAGCTCCCCTGCTCCGCCGCGATGGCAATCGTCGTCACCCTGATGTCGCAGTCTGCTCAGGCTGCAACTGGCGCAGGGCCGCCTCCGCGTGAAGCCGCACCCCCGGGTCGGGGTCGTCGAGCAGCGATCGCATTCTCGGCACCAGGGCTGGAGTACCTAGCTGCCCCAGGGCCAGCACCCCGCAGCAGCGCAGAGCCCCGTTGGTGGCGGTGGCCGGTAGATCGTCGAGCCAGCTCACCAGCGCCTCAGCGGCCCGCGGGCGCAGGGCCGGAGCCAGCGACCCCAGGCTTTGAACCAAGACTAGTCGCACTGCGGTGGCCAAGCTGGGCCAGGCCTCAATCAGGCCCTCTAGGGCCGGGACCGTGTTTTGCCAGGTGAGCCCCTGCACCGCGTACCGTCGCCGCTCGTCTGGGGTGTCAGCGGCTTGCAGCAGCCGCTGGAGGGGCGCGGCTGCCGCCGGGTGAGACAGCCGCCCCAGGGCGTAGATTGCCTGTTGAGCCACCCCGCGATCGCGATCGGTAATCAGTGGAGTCAGCCAGGTAATCATCTGCGTCGGACTGAGGGCCAGCTCACCCGAGCCGTTCAGCCTGCTCCAGCGCAGGCTGAGCAGCCCTCGGATGGCCGCTAGGCGAACCGCCGTATCCGGGTCGCTCAGCCCCTGCTGCACCATCGGCAGAATAATCGGATCGGCAAAGGTTCCCAGGGCGTCGAGCACCGTCGCCCGCACCGCTGCCTGGGCCCGATTAAACTCGGCTAGCAGCGGCGGCACAATTGCCGGATGGTGAATGCGAGCCAGCGCCTGAACCGCCATGGGCTGATGGTTAGGCTGGCCCAACAGCTGGGTCAGGGCCTCAATCGCCGGTACGCCAATCTGGGCCAGGGCTGCGGCCACGGCCTGACGCAAATCGTCGTCTGGGGTGCTGGCAAACACCTGGATTAGGGCCACCACCACGTCGGGATGATCGAGTTTCCCCAGAGCACGGGCTGCAAACCAGCGAGCCTCCCAGTCCTGGTCTTCATCCTGCAAGACCGCCAGCAGGTCAGCCAAGGCAGATTCTCCCAGGTCGTCTACCTGGCGGGCCTGATCCCAGCGATCGTGAAAGTCTCCTGCACACAGTCCGGCCACCGCGATCGAGGAAGAGGACTGAGATAACGGCATAGGTTGGTTAGAGAACGGCACGATCACTAAATCCTTAATTTAAATTTAACTAAGGTCAACCGGAGGCAATTCGCTCAATTCAGATCAAGCTTGAATCTACCTGAGTTCCAAAAGTTGGCCGCAGGATTGGCATGAGTGGGGTTGATCCCTAGGAGCCTGATCACAGCGCAAATTTTTACCCCTTAGCCCTTGGATAAAAGTCGTCTTAAAACGCCCCACTACACCATAAACAATCCATTGGGGTAGCAAAACAATGGTCTATGCAGTTAACGGGGCTGCCCTGTGCAAAGGCTGCATGTGATTTAAAGAAGCGTATAAAGCCATACAAAAGTTCACTGCAGGCGGGTCTAGGCTGACCTCAACTTAACCTGACTCGGTTTCCTTGGGAATCGAGCCAGAACCAAGCCCGTTAGAGGGCGAGCTAAGCGCAGGGTGGTTTAGCCCAGGGGTAGACCGTCCTTAGCCTAGGGCAACTGCCCCTCAATTTAGCGGAGCAGCCCAGTGTAAATCTTGTTAGGACATTGCGTCTGTGACCTCTTCTCCTGTTATGCCTTCTATGGATACATCCAATGTGGCAGCCCCGGCCAAACTCAATAAGTTTGAGAAGTTCAAGGCTGAAAAAGATGGCTTGCTGGTCAAGCATGAGCTAGAGCAGTTTGCTCAGATGGGCTGGGAGTCCGTCGATGAGACCGATCTGACCCACCGGCTCAAGTGGCTGGGCATTTTCTTTCGCCCGGTCACGCCCGGTAAGTTTATGCTGCGGCTGCGGCTGCCCAACGGTCTGCTGAGCGGTTACAAAGCCCGCACCCTAGCCGATATCATTCAGCGCTACGGGGCCGATGGCAGCGCCGATATCACCACCCGCCAAAACATTCAGCTGCGCGGTATTCGGCTCGAAGACATTCCCGACATTTTTCGCCAGATGGAGGCCGCTGGCCTAACCTCGGTGCAGTCCGGAATGGACAACGTGCGCAACCTGACGGGCTCCCCGGTGGCGGGGCTAGATGCCGATGAGCTAATTGACACCCAGGGGCTGGTGATTAAAGTTCAGGACATGATCACCAACAACGGGCAGGGCAACTCCGCGTTTACTAACCTGCCCCGCAAGTTCAATATTGCGATCGAGGGCGGGCGCGACAACTCAATCCACGCCGAAATCAACGATGTCGCTTTTGTGCCTGCCTACCGCGAGGGGGTGTTGGGGTTCAACGTGCTGGTGGGGGGCTTCTTCTCGGCCCGGCGGTGTGAGGCTGCTGTTCCCCTCGACGCCTGGGTGCCCCCTGACGACAGCGTCGTCGAACTGTGTCGCGCCATTTTGGAGGTGTACCGCGACCACGGCTTGCGGGTCAATCGGCAGAAGGCCCGGCTGATGTGGCTGATCGATGAGTGGGGCATGGAGACGTTCCGGGCGGCGGTAGAAGAGGCCTATGGTCAGCCTCTGCTCAGCGCTGCCGCCAAGGACGAAATGGACTGGGACAAGCGCGACCACATTGGGGTGTATGCCCAAAAGCAGGTGGGGCTCAACTACGTTGGGCTGCACGTACCGGTAGGCCGACTGCAGGCCGATGATCTGTTTGACCTGGCCCGTCTGGCTGAGGTCTATGGCAATGGCGAACTGCGCCTGACCGTAGAGCAAAATGTGATCATTTCCAATGTGCCAGACTCGCGGCTAGCGGTACTGCTGAAAGAACCGTTGCTGGAGCGCTTTTCCGTCAGCCCGTCGGCCCTGACTCGATCGCTGGTCTCTTGCACCGGGGCGCAGTTCTGCAACTTTGCCCTCGTGGAAACTAAGCAGCGGGCGCTGGCGTTGGCCGAAGCCCTCGATGCTGAACTCACCCTGACCCAGCCGGTGCGCATTCACTGGACTGGCTGCCCCAACTCCTGTGGCCAGCCCCAGGTGGCCGACATCGGCTTGATGGGCACCAAGGTTCGAAAAGACGGCAAAACCGTCGAGGGGGTAGATATTTTTATGGGTGGCCAGGTGGGCAAGGACGCCCACCTGGGTGAAAAGGTGCAGCAGGGCATTGCCTGCGATGATCTCCACGACGTACTGCGATCGCTTTTGATCGACACCTTCGGTGCCCAACCTCGAACTGGGGAAGAGAGCAATTCCCACGGCAGAGGATGCTTACAGGTGACCTCTGCGAACTAATCTTTTGCGATCGGTGACTCGATCGCGGAGCTTAGCCCTAGCGGTTAAGAAAAAAAGGCCCTGCTGAAGCTCAGCAGGGACATACAGTTTGCATTAATCATAGGAGATTACCACAATCATGCTAGGAGAAATGTGGTCCTTCAGGGGTCGCTATAAAATATTACACATGACGTGGTTTGCGTTTTTCCTGACCTTTGTGGTCTGGTTTAACCTAGCCCCGCTGGCGACGGCAATCTCAGCCGAGTTTGGGCTAGAACCCGGCCAAATTCGCACCCTCGCCATTTGTAACGTGGCCTTGACGGTTCCAGCTCGAATCATTATTGGCATGCTGCTAGATCGGTATGGCCCTCGCCTCACCTATTCTCTGTTGCTGATTTATGCCGCGATCGCCTGTATCGCCTTTGCCTCGTCCCAGAGCTTTGGTCAGCTGGTGGCCTCTCGCCTGGCCCTAAGTATTGTCGGGGCCGGTTTTGTTATTGGTATCCGCATGGTGGCCGAGTGGTTCCCACCGAAGGAAATCGGTCTGGCGGAGGGTATCTACGGCGGCTGGGGGAACTTCGGTTCGGCCTTTTCAGCGTTTACCATGGTGGCTCTGGCCGGGGCCTTTTCCTTCATGCCGGGAGCGTTTCAGGTGCCCGATGGTCCGGTGCTCAACTGGCGCACGGCGATCGCCTTTACCGGCATTGTGGCCGCTGTCTACGGCGTAATTTACTATCTCAGCGTTGAAGATACTCCGCCGGGCAAGCCTTACCAGCGCCCTCACAGCGCCCGAGGTCTAGAAGTTACCAGCCAGCGCGACTTCTTGTTCCTGATGCTGATGAATATTCCCCTGACTGGGATTTTGATGGTGCTGGCCTGGCGTCTACAAAAAGTTGGCTTCTTGACCGGCAGCGCTTACCCAATTGTTCTGGTTGCTTTACTGGGACTTTATCTGTATCAGGCCTACAACTGCTGGATGGTCAACAAAGAACTGCTGGCCGGGCGTAAAACCTACGCCCCTGAAGATCGCTATCCGTTTTCCCAGGTGGCGCTGCTAGAGCTAACCTACATCGTTAACTTTGGGTCTGAGCTGGCGGTTGTGTCTATGCTGCCTGCCTTCTTTGAGCTGACCTTTGGCCTGGGTAAGCAGGCCGCCGGTATGATCGCCGCTAGCTATGCGTTTATGAACCTGGCGTCGCGTCCCGGCGGGGGCTTGATTTCTGATCGCCTCGGCAGCCGTAAAACCACTATGGCCGTGCTGCTGATGGGGATGGGAATCGGCTACCTGATGATGAGCACCGTGACCAGCGGCTGGTGGCTGCCCTTAGCGGTGTTGCTCACTATGGCCTGTTCATTCTTTGTGCAGGCGGCTGAAGGCTCGACCTTTGCCATGGTGCCGCTGGTCAAGCGCCGCGTCACCGGTCAGATTGCTGGTAACGTCGGGGCCTACGGCAATGTCGGTGCGGTCGCTTACCTGACTATTTACAGTCTGCTGCCGGAAGGGGTTGTGGGCGATCGCATTTTTTTCCAGGTGCTCGGTATCGCTGGGGTCATTGTGTCGTTCCTGTGTTTCTTTTTTATGAAAGAACCCAAGGGATCGTTCGCGGAGTTCCACGAGGGCGAAGAAGCCTACATGGTCACCCATCCGACTGCCTTGCCTAACGAGCAGTCAGCCCGGATTTTGTAAGCCACCAGGGTTTACTAACTCGTTCAGGGGATGTGTAAATGTCCCCTGAACAACAGTTTTCGGTAGTGGCTTGCATAAAGCTAAACAACGAAGGCCATTAAAGTATTGTTTATCGCTTAGGGGTTTGCTGCATGACTGATCCAGCCAAAACCTTGTGTCCCTACTGCGGCGTGGGTTGTGGCCTAGAAGTTTTACCCCCAGCCCAGCCCAACCGGCCCACCAACCGCGATGATCGGGGGGTACCTCTGTGGCAGACTCGGGGCGATCGCACTCACCCCTCCAGCAAAGGTATGGTGTGCGTCAAGGGCGCTACCGTGGCCGAGTCCCTCGATCGCGATCGGCTCAAGTACCCGATGCTGCGCGCTTCCCTGGATGCCCCCTTCGAGCGGGTGAGTTGGGAGGTGGCCCTAGCGGCGATCGTCGATCGCATTGAGACCGTGCGCCAGACCCTGGGCCCAGATGGCCTCTACATGTACGGCTCGGGGCAGTTTCAAACCGAAGATTACTACGTGGCTCAAAAGCTGATGAAAGGCTGCCTGGGCACGAATAACTTCGACGCCAACTCGCGGCTGTGTATGTCATCGGCGGTGGCTGGATATATCCAAAGCTTCGGAGCCGATGGTCCCCCCTGCTGCTACGACGACCTGGAAATCGCCGACTGCGCTTTTTTAATTGGCACCAACACCGCTGAGTGCCACCCGATTGTGTTTAACCGCCTGCGCAAGCATCACAAGCGCACGGCCAAAGCCAAGCTGATCGTGGTCGACCCCCGCCGCACCGACACCGCCAAGGAAGCCGACCTGCACCTGGCCATTCGTCCCGGTACCGATATCACGCTGCTTCACGGTATCGGCCACCTCATACTGCGCTGGGGAATGGTCAATCCAGAGTTTATCGACGGCTGTACCCAGGGCTTTGCCAGCTATACCGAAATCTTGAGCCACTACCCGCCCGACCGGGTGGCCGATCGCTGCGGCATTACCGTCGCCGACTTAGAGACCGCCGCCCGGATCTGGGCCAACGCAAAGGGGGTACTGTCGCTGTGGTCCATGGGCTTGAACCAGTCGTCTGAGGGCACCGCCAAGGTGCGATCGCTGATCAACCTGCACCTGATGACCGGCCAGGTTGGTCGCCCCGGGGCCGGTCCCTTCTCCCTCACCGGCCAGCCCAACGCCATGGGGGGCCGCGAGGCCGGTGGGCTATCGCACATTTTGCCGGGCTATCGCCTGGTCAATAACCCCCAGCAGCGTCAGCAGGTCGAGCAGTTTTGGGGGCTGCCCGAGGGCCATATGTCGGCGACCCCAGGTCTCTCGGTGGGCGAGATGATCGTGGCGCTCGAGCAGCAGCAGATCGGCCTGCTGTGGATTGCCGCCACCAACCCGGCGGTGAGTCTGCCCGATCTCAACCGCACCAAGGCGGCCCTAAGTCAGTCTCCCTTTACCGTCTACCAAGACGCCTACGACCCCACCGAAACCGCCGCCTTCGCCCACCTGCTGCTGCCCGCCGCCCAGTGGGGCGAAAAAACCGGCACCATGACCAACTCCGAGCGGGTGGTCACCCTCTGCCCGGCATTTCGATCGCCCCCCGGCGAGGCCCGCCCCGACTGGGAAATCTTTGCTGAGGTAGGCCGCCGCCTGGGCTTTGGCCGTCAGTTTGACTTTGCCAACAGCGCCGAGGTGCACCGCGAGTTTGCCCAACTGACCCGGGGGCGGCCCTGCGACATCACCGGCATCAGCCACGAGCGCCTGGCGGCCCTGGGCCCCATTCAGTGGCCCTGCCCTGACCCAGAGACGCCCGAAACTGCCGTCACCAAATTCGACAAACGCCTCTACACCCAGAGCATTTTTGCCACCGCCAACGGTCGCGCTCGCTTTGCCGCCGTCCACGCCAACGGTCTGGCCGAGCCGCCCAGCGATCAGTATCCCTTCGTGCTCACCACCGGGCGGCTGTACGGCCACTGGCACACCCAAACCCGCACCGGGCGCATCCCCAAAATTCAGAAAATGCACCCCCAGGCCGTGGTCGAAATGAACCCCCGCGATGCCCAGCAGCTCAAGGTTCAGTCGGGGGAATGGGTGATGGTGCGATCGCAGCGCGGCACTGTGCGCCTGCCCGTTCTGGTGACTCAAAACATTCGCCGGGGCAGCCTGTTCGTGCCCATGCACTGGGGCAGCCTGTGGGCCGATGAAGCCGAGTGCAACGCCCTCACCCACCCCACCGCCTGCCCGGTCTCAGGCCAGCCTGAGCTTAAGGCCTGCGCCGTGCAGGTGGTGCCCCTCAGCCAGCTCAGCCCAGACCAAACGGCTGTCCCAGAAACTTTACCCAGTGCCCTAGAATCGTCTATTCTCTCAGCAGCACCCACTTCTTGAGTCGTGACCCTCTATGGCAAACCGGGCTAAGCAGCTGATTGACCAGCTTAAGAATGAAACGTTTTTAGCGCGGTTACACCAGTTTGAAGGGACTATCTCTAAGGTGCTCTCCGTGGGCATGGTGATCGTCATCCTGGCGATCGTGTTTGATCTGGCCGTGGTGCTGATGCGAGCGATCTTCACGACCGCCCCCGGCGAATTTCTCGGCCAAACCGTGATCGATGTGTTTGGCCTCTTTTTAAC
>JBARVK010000100.1:0-4314 GCA_049646225.1 Nodosilinea sp. | reverse complement strand
GCAAAACCCCTACCAGGCGCTGGTGATGCGGGGTATTTTAGGGGCGATCGCGGCCCTGATCTACGCCATGCTGGGCGGCGCTGACGTGGCGCTGACCGAGGCTCTGGTGGGGACAATGCTGGCGATTACCCTCTACGCCGTGGCGGTGCGATCGTCTTTGGTGATGCGGTTGGGGGTACTGGAGGGCGAAGGGGCCAAAAACAACCTGCAGTGGCGACCCATGCTCGACTACCTGCGGGCCCTGCTGAAGCGCTACCAGCTGCGGCTGGATCTGGTGCCCTACGCCGACACCCAGGCCCTGCACCGGGCTTTGGCGGCCAAAGAGGTGCACGGCATCTGTCTGATGGACAGACCTGGACCAACCACTGAGGACACGGCTCCCCGGATTTTGGTGAGGGTGCGGCGGCTGGCGGAGATTTTTGCGACGGAACTGCCAGGGGCGATCGCAGAGGCCAAGTTTTACAGTACCGATACTCCTTTACCCCATCCCTCAGCGCTACCGGAGGAACAGCTATGACCTGGATTTACGTGACGGCGGGGCTGCTGTTCTTTCTCAAGATGCTGATCTTGCCCGATGGGGCCGCGCTTGGGCCTGGCCTGGCGGTGATGGATGCGATCGCCGCCGATACCGGCATTCCCAACGCGGTATCGGGAATTATTTTCCGCAACCGCCTCTACGACACCATTTTTGAGGTCGTGGTGTTTACCATTGCGATCATGGGGGCCAAGTACCTGCTGGCCGACGAAACCCCCACCGTGCCCTTCTACAGCTTTACCGACCAGCCGTCTATTGTGCTGGCCCGGCTGGGGGCCACTATCGCCGCTCTGGTGGGCATCGAACTGGCGATTCGCGGTCACCTCAGCCCCGGCGGCGGATTTGCGGCGGGGGTGGCTGGCGGTACGGCGATCGGTCTAATCGCCATTACCGCCCCCTCCCCCGAGTGGATGCAGGCGATCTACGAGCGGTGGCGGGCCGCCACCTGGGAGAAGGTCTCGGTGCTGATCTTTATCGTGCTGGCGGTGCTGACCCTGGTGGGGGTAGAGCTGCCCCACGGTGAGTTTGGTGCCTTGCTGAGCGGTGGGGTCATCCCCCTGCTAAACCTGTTGGTGGCGCTCAAGGTGGCCCTGGGGTCTTGGGCGATTACGCTCCTGTTTATTCGCTATCGGGGGCTGCTGTAAACGGCCCTAACTACCTCCCCAGGTGGGCGTGGGCCAAGCTCGCTCTATACCGGATGAAAGAAAAACGAGGCACCCAAAATGGCGAAGGTGGACAGCAGCAGCACCCCCTCCAGCCAGTTGGATTTGCCGTCTTGGCTGATCAGGTTGACCACCGCAACGGCAATCACGACCGCGATCGCCTCGAAGGGGCCGAAGTTTAAATCCATAGGCTGGCCAATCAGCTGGCCCACGATCACCAGCAGGGGGGCGACCAGCAGCGCCACCAGCAGACTCGACCCCATCGCGATCGATACCGCCAAATCCATATTGTTTTTCACCGCCATCCGCACGGCGGTCACATACTCTGCCGCCCCGCCGACCAGGGGCAGCAAAATCACCCCCGTAAATAAGTCGGTCAGCCCCAGACTGTTGGCGGTTTCTTCCACCGCCCCCACAAAAATTTCTGACTCAATCGCCACGCCGATGGTGGCGGCCAAAAGGACCCCAATCCAGAGCCACAGGTTGGGTTTTTCACCCTCACCGTGTTCGCCCTCGCCGTGGCCGCCGTCCAAATCGCTGACCCCGACGTCGTAGAGGTAGCTGTGGGTCTTGAGCGAAAACAGCAGCGTTAGCCCGTAGACCAAAATTAAGATGGCGGCTACCGTCAGCGATAGGCGGCTAATGGCAACCGGCTCGACGATGTTGGAGGTATTGATGACCATGGCCGGCAGCACGATAGCGGTTACCGCCAGGGCCATGGTGCTGCCGTTGATGCCCGCCACTTTGCGGTTAAACTCTTGCTCTTTAAAGCGCAGCCCGCCAAAGAACATCGAGAGCCCTAGCACCAGCAGCAGGTTGGCCAAAATCGAGCCGGTAATGCTGGCTTTGACAATGCCAATCAGACCCGCTTTGAGGGCAACCAGGGCAATAATCAGCTCGGTGGCGTTACCAAAGACAGCATTGATCAAGCCCCCAATGGTGGGGCCTGTTACCACAGCCAGCTCTTCGGTCGCGGTACTCAGCCAAATCGCCAGGGGCACAATGGCCAGCGCTGACAGCCCAAATACCGCCGAGGCACCCCACTCCAGTCGTTCTGCTGCGATCGAGATGGGAATAAACAGCAGCAGGGCCAAGGAGACAATGTTTTTTATCGACATAGATAACCAGCTTAGGTAACTAGCGTAAGGAATTAGGTAAGCACTGGGGCCGCGATATTATCTTCACCCAGCGCTGGGCTAGGGGCAGACCGAACCTTATTTTTACAACATTAGCTTGACGAAGTTTCCCCAGCTTACGTTGGGCTTGGTTGTGAAGCGATCGCATCGATAATTCCTAGCTTGCAGAAATAGGCCCTCAGCTTCCGCCTCAGAGTACTAGGCCAGCAGTAGCGCCATCTGCTCTTGGCTGATCACATTGCCTACCACCCGCCGCACTGGCCCTGGCGACACCTGAATCAGGGTTGGCGTGGCAGAGATATGGGCGGCTTCAGCCTCGCCGGGATGGGTGGTTACATCAATCACCTGTAGGGTGTAGGCACCGGGCAGCGTTGTTTCTAGGGTAGTGTATAAAAAACGCAGCATTTTCTCGGTGGCGGCGGTGTCAGAGCCACTGACAAACAGCTTAAAGCAGTGGGGCTGAGGCGGTATCGCTTGGGTATCGAGATCCTCGACTGCTATCGGTGTCTCTGGATGCCCCATAAACTGCTCAACCGGAATGACCAAATCGTGGCACTCCCACAGCTGAGGAAATGTGGGCCGGTACGACTCAATCAGCGCTACAGAGCATTCTTCGGCACTGCTGTAGTTGGGCTGCCACTGCAAACTGCCCAGGCCAAACAGGGCATTGAGCAGTGGCTGAAACCGAAGGGCACGGGGATACGCCTCCGCCACCATAACCGGGAGCTGGTTTGCGGGGTTGATCCAGCGGTCTACGGTGGCTGTAAAGCAGGGCAGCAAAAAGTAGGGCGGCTCGACCAGCCCCAGGTGAGTTTGTAGAGCGGCGCACAGGTCTAGGTGCCAGTGGGCGCGTTTTTGTTCGTCTAGGCAGTAGACGCAGTCGCCCCCAGGGGTAAATAGGGCAATGCCCTTGAAGCTGGGGGCCACCGGGTCAGTCGGGGTGAGGTTAGACACGGCCCCGCAGCATTTGGGCCATTTCGTTTTGCTTGGGCGACATCTCCAGCGCCGTCTCTTCGGTAATCCGCCCCGACTCGTAGAGGGCGTAAAGCGACTGGTTCATGGTGCACATGCCGTCGAAGGTACATTTGGGAATCAGGGCTTCGACTTCGTCGAGCTGGCCCCGCAGGATGTAGTCTTTGATGGCGTCGGTGTTGATCAAGATGTCGTGGAAGGCGGCTCGCTTGCCGTCGGTAGTACGGCAAAGCCCCTGGGCAATCACCGCCACCAGCGACTCGGCCAGGGAGACTCGTACCGGGGCCTGCTGCTCAGGTTCGTAGAGGTTGAGAATCCGCTCTACGGTTTTGACGGCGCTATTGGTGTGCAGGGTACCCATGACCAGGTGGCCAGTTTGGGCGGCTTTGAGGGCGGTATTAACGGTTTCTTTGTCCCGCATTTCACCGACCAGAATGATGTCGGGGTCTTCCCGCAGGGAGGCTTTGAGCGCGTTGTCGAACTTTTGGGTGTGCATGCCCACTTCACGCTGTTTGATCAGCGATCGCCTACTGGTGTGCACAAATTCCACCGGGTCTTCGATGGTGATAATGTTTTTTGGCATTTCAGTATTGACGTAGTCAATCATCGCCGCCATGGTGGTCGATTTACCCGAACCCGTTGGCCCGGTGACCAACACCAACCCTTTGTGGTAGTGGCATACATCCCGGAAAATCGACGAGAAACCCAGCTGGTCAAGGGTGAGGATTTTCACTGGAATCAAACGCAGCACCATGGCCGGGCCGCGCAGAGAGTCGAAAATGTTGATTCGGATGCGGGTGAAGTCGTACTGGGCTGCCCCGTCGAAGTCGAGGGTGCGCCGAAATTCCTGCACTTCTTCAGGTTTTAGGATTTCGTCGAGCCAGGCGTAGAAGGTGGCTTCGTCGGTGACGGGATAATCGGTGGCGGAAATATCGCCGCGATCGCGGAACCGGGGCACTTCGCCCACCCCCAGGTGAATGTCCGAAAAGCCTTTGTCAAAGGCCTCGCG
>JBARVK010000099.1:0-3271 GCA_049646225.1 Nodosilinea sp. | reverse complement strand
GGCAATGGACTTAAAGAATCGGTTGGAAGGGGCGATCGGCCAGACCATTCCCACCACGCTGTTGTTTGACTATCCGACGGTAGAAGCGCTGGCTAATTATTTGCTCAGCGAGGCCCTAGAGCTGCCTGAGGTTGCCCCCCCGACGGTACCCGGCAGCGACAATGGCTTCCTCCAGGCAGAGGGAGTCGACCAACTGCTAGCCGATCTGGCTCTGCTGTCGGAGCAAGAAACCCTGCAGCAGTTATTTCAACAGCGCTCAAAGACTTGATAGGAACGGAAGGCATGGCTAACTTGTCTCAGCACATTGCCCAGCTCTCGCCTCTGAAGCTGGCTTTGGCCGCCCAACAGCTGCAGTCCACCCTGGGTGTGCTTCAGGCCGAACCGATTGCGGTGATTGGGGTAGGCTGTCGTTTCCCTCAGGCGGCGGGGCCGGCAGCCTATTGGCAACTGCTGCGCAATGGGGTAGACGCCATCAGCGAAGTGCCCGGCGATCGCTGGGATGTTGAGGCTCTCTACGACCCCAATCCAGAAACAGCGGGGACAATGTACAGCCGCTACGGTGGTTTTCTAGGGGCTGTAGATGGGTTTGATGCCGAGTTTTTTGGTATTGCCCCCCGAGAAGCCCACAGCCTAGACCCCCAGCAGCGCCTGCTGCTAGAGGTGGCCTGGGAGGCGCTGGAAGGGGCCAATCAGGTACCAGAAACCCTCTATAACAGTTCCACAGGAGTCTTTGTCGGCATTTGCACCAGCGACTATGCCAAGCGTTTGCTGAGCACGAACGATCTGACCCAGATTGACGCCTACTACGGCACCGGCAACGCCCTCAGCGTAGCTGCCGGTCGCCTGTCCTATGCCCTGGGATTAACCGGCCCCTGCCTGTCGGTAGACACCGCCTGTTCGTCCTCCCTGGTGTCAGTACACTTGGCCTGCCAAAGCCTGCGCCAGCGGGAATGCCGCCAGGCCTTAGCCGGGGGCGTCAATTTAATTCTGTCGCCAGAGAATACCGTCACCTTCTCTCGGGCTCGCATGCTGGCCGCCGATGGGCGGTGTAAAACCTTTGACGCCGCCGCCGACGGCTATGTCCGAGGAGAAGGCTGCGGGGTTGTGGTACTAAAACGGTTGTCAGACGCGATCGCCGATGGAGATACCATTCTGGCTCTAATTCGGGGTTCCGCCGTCAATCAGGACGGCCCCAGTGGCGGGCTGACGGTACCCAACGGCCCGTCCCAGCAGGCCGTCATCCGGCAGGCCCTGGCCCAGGGAGGGGTAGACCCAGCCCAGGTCAGCTATATTGAAGCCCACGGCACCGGCACCGCCCTGGGCGACCCCATCGAAGTCGGCGCTTTGGGAGCTGTTTTTGGGGCCTCCCACACCGCCGATGCTCCCCTGTGGATGGGCTCGGCCAAAACCAACATTGGCCACCTGGAGGGGGCAGCGGGAATCGCCGGACTGATCAAGGTGGTGCTTTCCCTGCACCACGGCCAAATTCCACCGCACCTACACTTTCAGCAGCCTAGCCCTCACATTGACTGGGAACGACTGCCGGTTCGGGTGCCCACCCAACCGATGCCCTGGCCTCAGCCAGACCAGACCATCGCTGGGGTCAGCTCCTTCGGCTTTAGCGGCACAAATGCCCACATTGTTTTAGAAGCGGCTCCGAGGCTACCGGCGATGTCGTCCGGGAGCAATCCGCAGCCGTCTGCCCATCTCTTGCCCCTGGCGGCCCGGTCGGCATCGGCCCTGAGACAGGTGATTAAAACCTACCGCGACTGGCTGCTCGACCAGCCCAGCATCTCCCTGGCTGATCTTTGTTTTACGGCGGCCACAGGCCGCAGCCAGTTTGCCCATCGGCTGGCCCTGACCGCCGTGGATCTGCCCGATCTGCTGCATCAGCTGCAGGGTTTAGCTGATGCTCAGTCTCTCGACTACCCAGGCTCTATTCCCCGGCAGACCCCCAAGCTGGCCTTTTTGTTTACCGGCCAGGGCTGTCAGTATCCCGGCATGGGGCGCGAGCTTTACGAAACCCAGCCGGTGTTTCGGCACCACTTCGATCGCTGTGCGGCCATTCTCGAGTCGGCCCTCGATCGCTCTCTAGTCGATCTGCTCTACCAGGACGATGCGACGGCCTGGAACCAGCCGCTGCTGGTTCAGCCGCTGCTGTTTGCGGTGGAATATGCCCTGGCATCGCTGTGGCAAGACTGGGGAATCAAACCTGACGCGGTACTCGGCCACAGCCTAGGAGAATACGTTGCCGCCTGTGTGGCCGGGGTTCTGAGCCTGGAAGACGGCCTGACTCTGCTGGTCAAGCGAGCCCAGCTGATGGAGACTCTGGCCGAACCAGGCACCATGGCGGCCGTATTGGCCGACCCGACTACGGTGGCGGCGGCGATCGCTGACTATCCCGACAGCCTCTCTCTGGCGGCCCTAAATGGGCCTAACAACAGCGTCATTGCCGGTCGCCGCCAGGACCTGGAGCAGGTTCTAGACCAGCTAAAAGCCCAGGGAATTAGCAGTAAGTTTTTGGACGTGTCCCACGGGTTTCACTCCCCGCTGTTAGAGCCCATACTGGATGAGCTAGAGGCCACAGCTAGGGGCATGGCGGTTCAGTCGCCCCAGATCCCCCTGGTGTCTAATCTGACCGGGCAGATGGTAGAAGCTGATGGCGCGATGGATGCCCGCTACTGGCGACGCCACACCCGCGAGCCGGTGCAGTTTGCCGAGGCGATCGCTACTCTGCATCGTTCTGGCTATACTCTGTTTCTAGAAATTGGCCCCCAGCCCGTTCTCAGCACCCTGGGCAAACGCTGTATCGATACGTCTGAGGTTACCTGGTTACCCTCCCTGCGGCGCAGCCAGAATCCTTGGCGGACGTTAATGAGCAGCCTTGGGCAGCTCTACGGCCAGGGTGTCGCCATTGACTGGCCGCAGGTTTACCCCGCCGATACCCATCAAAAACTCTCCCTGCCCACCTATCCCTTCCAGCGACAGCGGTATTGGATTGATCTGCCCTCAGCGTCTGGCCCAGCAGCCGTTCCCTCGGCCCCAGCCAGCGAGGCCTATGCTCTCCGCTGGCAGCCCCAGGCCATGGCGGTGGCGCAGCACCTCTCTCAGTCGGGTCCGTGGCTGATTTGGACTGAGGCCGATGACCTATGGCAGTCCGTCGCCGCAGCCGTTCAGGCCCAGGGCGGTGTGCCCCTGCGGGTCACCTCGGAGGCAGAATTCGCCCAGCTACAGCCCGACCACTATCAGATCGCGGCGGGGGGCGATCGCC
>JBARVK010000098.1:0-4562 GCA_049646225.1 Nodosilinea sp. | reverse complement strand
AGGACGGCTTTAACCATCTCTTGCTCTTGCGACTCGCTTGGGTCAATCAGCGCTTTGAGGCCTTATTTCCACACGTTCCAGACCCACCGTCAATCTACTCCCCCGAACGCTAGATACGCCCAATTGCCAATTCTTTGTACACCCTATGAACTGCTTGGAGACTAATTATGTATCAAGATACAATTGTGGAAGAGATCCACAGAATTCGTGAAGAGTATTCACGGTCATTTAATCATAACTTAAAAGCACTTTTTGCTGATCTGAAAAAGCAACAAGCTGAGAGTGGCAGAAAAGTTGTGAATTTGTCTCGGATGCGCGGTCTAGCAACACGTTGGGGTGGACGGATGAAAGATTTTGGTGAGGATGCAAAGGATATTGGCCGCCGCTCAACTTAGCCGTGATAAGGCTTCTCCATATTATCTTTTGCGATCGCAAATTTCTCGAAGGTTGAGCTGAGTTGACAAAATTCAATACCATCACTCCCTTCGCCAAACCGATCGACACATTTAGGGTTTCATAGACCACTAATCAAAGCTATACATCGGTCGCGACGAATCTTCGCCAACGCCATCCTCCTGCAGCCACACCTGGCGAGGCGAGCCAATGGCGATGTGGTGGCGGTCAAAGGCCATCTTCAGACGCCGCCGAAACTCCATTGAGACCAGCCACTGCTTCAGCGGAATGGTTTTAATCCAGATTCGAATCAAAATGCCGCTGTGGGAAATATGCTGCACCCCAAAAAATTCCTGGGTGTCTAAAATCTGCGGCCCCCACTCCGGGTCGGCGGCCAGTTCATCGGCGGTTTCGCGCACGACCCCCAGGGCGTGGTTGACATCGGTGTTGTAGGCCACCTCCACATCGATGGTTGCCCGCGACCAGTGGCGGGTCATGTTGCGTACGTGGGTGATTGAGCTATTGGGCAGGGTGATCAGCTCACCAGCGGGGTTACGCAGCTGGGTCACGCGCAGGTTGAGGTTTTCGACAAAGCCATCGATGTCGCCCACCATAATCACGTCGCCAATGCGAAACTGATCTTCCAGCAAAATCAAAAAGCCGTTGGCCAGGTCTTTAACCAGGTTTTGGGCCGCAAACGACAGCACCAGGGCCACCAGCGTGCCCAACGCCAGCACCGACCCCGGGATCAGATTCAGCCACTGCAGCACCCAGATTAGGCCCACGATGTAGACAATCACCGTTTTCACGCCCTTGATCACCTGGGCGATCGTATGGATGCGCTGAAGGTTAGTCGAGGTCATCGGCTGCCCCTTGGCAAACTTTTGGATGAACCGATCGATCGCCAGGTTGATCAGGCGATCGCACAGCCCAACCACAAACCAGGTGAGCAAAATGATCATCGGGGCCAGCACCATTTTTTGAGCCAGCTGGCGAGTTTGGGGAAACAGATTCAAACTGTAGGCCGTGCTGACCGCCCACAGTGACACTACGCCCCAAAACAGCAGCCAGCGCACCAGCCGTACACCCTGCAGCTGATACTCGAGCTTAAGGTGCTGATACAGCCCCTGCCGCAGCTGCGGATCTTCATGGCCGTGGAGCGGATAATCGGCCCCTTCAGCCTCGTGCAGCTGGGCCTCAATCAGCGCCGATTCCGCCGTTCGACGCTGGTGCAGCCGATGCTCGTAACGCCCCAGCCAGACTCGAACCGCGAAAAACAGCAGGCTTAATACCAGGGTTGCCGCTATCACCTTGATCAGAGTAGTCACCTGCTGCCGCAGGGCCCCGGGCTGACGCTGGGCCACAGCCTGGCGCAGTGCCTGGGTTAACGTCCCCCGCCACTGTTCAGCCAGCGCCTGCTTACTGGCCGCCGCGTGGTATTGCACATCGGCATCGGTCACCGTTAGCAGCGCCCTCGGCTCGGCCAGGCTGGCATCCTCGGCAAACAAAACCGGGTAGTTATCGATCTCGTTGATAACGACTTCCAGGGTTTCTGAGTTGAGTGGGGTAGCTACCGACTGATCACTGGGAAACAGGCGCCGTAGATTGGCTTCGACCTGCCGAGCCCGAACTTCCACCGGCATTTGGCCACCGACCTCGGCTCGATTAAACACCGCAGGCGACGCAATTCGAAACAGCTCCTGGCCGTCGAGAGTCACACCTGCCGACTCCAAGTTGCCGCTGCGCCTGACGTTGACGGGCAGGGGCTCGCTGCTGCCGCTAGAAGAAGGAATGGGCAAAAATTGTGCCAAAGCACTGGTTGAGGGCAAAACTGGACTGGTGAACACCACCAGGAACAGGGTAAAGGCCGCCACAGCAAGCAGGCGCAGTAGTCGGGCTTGGAGCCAGGGGAGAAACTTAAGCATAAGGCGAGCCTTTTCGCAAGCGTTCAAACACAACTTAACCCTTAAACCCAAACTGTCAAGTCGCCTTTCGAACAATTTCTGAACCCTTAAGGAATGTCGCTGGGGGTAATTTCGTACAGCGTCCGCACCGATTCCTGTACCAGCACCGCCAGAGTCGCTATCCCCAGCACCGTGCCCAGGGGCGTAAAGAATAGCGATCCACAGGCGACTATGACGCTAAACCAGTAGTGTTTGTGCCGCCGCAGGCAGCCGCCCGAGATAATTAGCGCGATCGCCAGCACCAGCCCATAGACAAACAGCGCCAGCCCAATCGCCAAAAAAATCAGCCCAGCCGCAACGGGCGGTAGCTCACTATCACCGCTGGTCATAGTCTCCGGGGCCAGCAGCACCACCCCACCGATCGCCACAAACACCAGCGGCAGCAGCGCCAAGGCCAGCACCAGCCCCGCCACCACGTAGTGCAGCATTGCCAATACCTTTAGTCGCTCAATATCTTGACCTGGGGGCAGCGTAGTCATGGTGTCATACGAAATCCGATTTGATCAGCCCCGATTCATAATCAGGAACCTCGTAGGGGCGTAGCATGCTACGCCCCTACAAACCGGGGACATACAGTTAGGATTCGGTATCAAATCCAATTCGCTATCCTTGGAGTATCCCCCAGCTCTCTCTCCCCTTACCCGCCTACCCATCACCCCATGCCCGCTCCCGACCCCACCCCCCAGTCCCCCACCCCCGACACTACTTGGGAAGAGGTTGAGGCCGAACTGGGTGAGTTTGTCGCCACAGTGCAGGGCATACCCCTCGCCCTGCCTGCCGCCGACCCCGCCATCTGGGAAGCGGTCGAGACTGAGCTGGGCGATCTAGTTCTCGATTTTCATGACCTGCAAGACGACCTCAACTACCGCCGCGCCCAAGCCGCCCTGGGGAGCCTGGTGCAGCGCCTCAACCTCACCCCCCGAGAACAGGCCGGGGTCGAAGACGCCCTGCAAAATCTGCGGGGACTGATCGACAAGCTGGAGAATACGGTGGTGCATATCGCCGCCTTTGGCCTGGTGGGGCGGGGCAAGTCGTCGCTGCTGAATGCGCTGCTGGGGCAAGACGTGTTTACCACTGGCCCTACCCATGGAGTCACTCAGATGGTAGAAGGCAGCCGCTGGCAGGTCAGCCAAGACTCGCTGGGGGAAGACACCCCCGACCTGCTGCGGGTTTCGCTCAAGAGCCTGGGCCAGTCGCGCATTGAGCTGATCGACACCCCCGGCCTCGACGAAGTGGATGGCGAAGATCGCGCCGCCCTGGCCCGCCGCATTGCTGAACAGGTCGATTTGATCTTGTTTGTGATTGCGGGCGACATGACCCGAGTTGAGATTGAGGCGCTGCAAGCTCTGCGGCAGGCCAGCAAGCCTATGCTGCTGGTGTTCAACAAAATTGACCAGTACCCCGAGGCCGATCGTCAGGTGCTCTACGAAACCCTGCGCGATCGCCGCCTGCAAGACCTGATTTCCCCCGACGAAATTGTCATGGCCGCCGCCTCACCCCTGGCGGTGCAGGCCACCCCCCAGCCCGATGGCACCGTCACCTACCAGACCGTGCGCGCCCAGCCCCAGGTGGACGATCTCAAGCTCAAAATTCTTGACCTGTTGCACCGCGAGGGCAAGGCCCTGGTTGCCCTCAACACGCTGATGTATGCCGAAGGGGTGAGCGCCGACATTTTGGCCCGTAAAAAGCAGATCTGCGATCGCATTGCCGACGATACGATCTGGAACGCCACCCTGATCAAATCCGTTGCTGTTGCCCTCAACCCCGTCACCCTAGCCGACCTGGTGGGCGGCACCATCGTCGATGTCATGCTGATTCTCAACCTGTCGCGGCTCTACGGCCTGCCCATGACCCGCCCCGCTGCCCTCAAGCTGCTCCAGCAGATTGCCCTGGGTCTGGGCGGCATCACCATCAGCGAACTGGTGATTTCCCTGGGCCTCAGCTCGCTGAAGGGGGTGCTGGGGGTATCTGCGATCGCCACGGGCGGCCTATCTTTAGCCCCCTACGTGCCTGTGGCCCTGGCCCAGGGCGGGGTGGCGGGGCTGGCCACCTATGGTATCGGCCAAATTACCAAAACCTACCTCACCAACGGTGCCACCTGGGGACCCGAGGGGCCGAGGGCGGTGATGGCTGAAATTCTGGACGGTCTGGATGAGGACTCAATTTTGAACCGGATTAAGGCTGAGCTGCGGGCGAAGATTGCGC
>JBARVK010000097.1:0-5101 GCA_049646225.1 Nodosilinea sp. | reverse complement strand
CTTCAAACCCTCAGACTATGACTTTCACCGAAGCTGCCCCCACCCCTGCGCTAGATACCGATCTGGCCGCCGTTTCCGATGACCTGCCCCTGACCATCGCCGGACGAACCTTTTCGTCGCGACTGATGACCGGCACCGGCAAGTACGACGACTTTGCCACCATGCGTCAGAGTATCGCCGCCAGCGGCTGCCAGATTGTTACCGTGGCGGTGCGGCGGGTGCAGACCAACGCCCCCGGTCACGAAGGGCTGGCCGAAGCCCTGGATTGGTCAAACATTTGGATGCTGCCCAATACAGCGGGCTGCAAAACCGCCGAAGAGGCCATTCGCGTAGCCCGTCTGGGGCGCGAAATGGCCAAGCTGCTGGGCCAGGAAGACAACAACTTCGTCAAGCTGGAAGTGATTCCTGATGCCAAGTACCTGCTGCCCGACCCCATCGGCACCCTGGAGGCTGCCGAGCAGCTGGTCAAAGAAGGCTTTGCGGTGCTGCCCTACATCAACGCCGACCCGCTGCTGGCCCAGCGCCTCGAAGCGGTGGGCTGCGCCACCGTCATGCCCCTGGGGTCACCGATTGGCTCGGGCCAGGGCATTCGCAATGCCGCCAATATTCAAATCATTATCGAAAATGCCAGGGTGCCGGTGGTGGTCGATGCGGGCATTGGTACCCCCAGCGAAGCCGCCGAAGCCATGGAAATGGGTGCCGACGCGCTGCTGATCAACACGGCGATCGCAAAGTCCGCCAACCCTGTGGCCATGGGTCGCGCCATGGGCCTCGCCACCCTGGCCGGCCGCCTCGCCTACAAAGCCGGTCGCATTCCAGTGCAGGGCAAGGCGATCGCCAGCTCACCGCTGACTGGGCGGATTACTGATTGAGGGAGGTGAGGGAGGTGAGGGAGATGAGGAGGTGAGGAAGATGAGGAAGTCTGAATTCCATCCCCTCATCCCTCCATCCCCTTAGTCCAAAATCCTCACCCGCCCCGTCTGAATAGCATCGAACAGGCGGTTGACCTGCCTGCGCTCGCTCTCATCGACGGTACCATCGGCCAGCACCAGGGCGTTGAGCTCCTGATACTGTGCCTGGGTAATGATGCGGGCCTGAATGCACTGGCTCACCAAGTCGGTAATTGAGCAGCCAGGCTGAGGCTCGGGTGACGACATAGACCAGACCGTTGAAAGAGACTACGTCACTGTTTTAACCGCTCACCGCTGCTTGGCCCAACTGTTGAGAAGGGTTAAGGTACTGGGTCAATCGGCGATCGCATCCGTTTCCCCCTGCCACCTGCCTAAAACGATAGCCCCAGGGCTAGACAAGCCTCTCCCTCGGCGGTACTGATGGTGTAGGCCTGGGGGTCAACGGTGGTGGCGACAACCAGCATATCCTGGCCAAAGGGGGTGCCGTCGATGCTGCAGCTCCCCTCCAGCACCAGCAGATAGTTGCCGGTGTACTCGTAGCTTTCCGACGACGTGGTTTTGATAAATTGAGAGCTCATACCGCCCGCTGGATCGAGGGGCACGGTATAGGTTGAGACCCCCTCCTGAACCGCTTCGAAGGGGTAGATGGTTTCAAAATCAGGGGCCGCAGTGTCGATTTGCACCGGGGTGTAGGCTTCGATCAGGTCGGTGTTGGCAAAATCGGGCGGCGAGGCGTAGGCCAGAATAAAAAAGCCGGTGCTGTCTGAGACGGCGTGGCCGCTACCGGGGGGGTTGAAGTAAAGCGATCCGGTGGGGTATACGCCCTTATCGTCGGTCTGGGTGCCATCGATAACGTAGACCGACTCGGTCATGGAATGGTAATGCAGCCCCACGCTGCCATCGGGGATGGTGTACCAGAGAATGCTGATGTGCTCGGTGTCGGCAGCCCCAGAGAGAATGAGCTTTTCGAGGTTGGGCCGGAAGGTAAAAAAGTCGTAGCGGCTCGGATTGGCTGTTAGATCGTTGAGGTCGACTACAGTGGAGTTGCTTAGCCCAGACTCGCTGGTCTCGAGGGCGATCGCGGAGTCTGCTGGTTCTGTTGCCATAGCCTTTATAGAGAAGGGGCTAACGCCCGTAAATGCAATCAGCCCCAGGGCTGTCAACGCTGTAGATTGAACCGATCCCATACCCGCTGACTCCTAATCCGATGGATATAACCAGTGACCGTGGCTAGGTCAGCTTGCACCCTATCACAGCAGAAATCAGCAAATCTGTTACTCATTGCTCTAAATATCCCCTTAAGTCCGGAATTTTTTCTCTAAAAAGCTAGATATGCCCGCTGAACGCCTATTTCACTAGCTAAACAACCTCGGATAAATCCGCAGGGCGGCCAACCGCGCCATCACGACCATCCACCCGATTAGCCAGAGCAGCAGCAGGGGCCACCAGGGCGGTAGCCCCAGGGGCCAGCGCAGCAGATCCACCAGCGAGGCCAGCGGCAAAAAACTGGCAAACCGGGCCAGCAGCGGCGGCAGCGTGTCACGGGGAAAATAGGTACCGCAGAGGGTAAACATGGGAATGACAATCAGAAAGATCGGCACATTCACCTGATCGACCTTGGTTACCGCCCCTGCCACTAGCAGACCAAAGGCCCCAAATAGCAGACTGCCGAGCACAATTAGCGGCAGTGACAGTATCAAGCTAGAGAAATCATAGAGACGGGCTATGACCGCGACTACCCCAGTCAGCGTGCCGGCAATGCTGCCCTTAGTCGCCGCCCAAAACCAGTCGCCCAAGAACACGTCGGTATAGCTCAGCGGTGCGGTCAGCAGCGCCTGCCAGGTCTTTTGAAAATTAAGCCGAATAAAGCTGCTGTAGGCCCCCTCAAAAAATGCCTGAAACAACACCCCGATCGCGATCATCCCCGGGGCCAAAAACTGAGCATAGGCGACCCGCTGCCCCAGGTATTCCACCTCGCCCACCAGAGGCGTAAGGCCGTAGCCAAAGGCCAGCAGGTACACAATCGGCTCTGAGATCGGCGGCAAAAAATTCACCAACCAGGTGCTGCGATACACCTGAAAGTGCCGCCACCAGACCGAATAGACCCCCCACGGGGTAGCGGTGATCAGCTTCATTCCAGTACGCTCCCGGTGAGTCGCAAGAACACGTCTTCTAAGTTAGCGGGCCGCCGCAGTAGGCGGTTGGGGTGGCAGGCCTCAATCTGGCTCCACACTACCTCAGGCTCGCCATCGGGTAGGGCGACCAGGTGACCACTGCCAAAAGCCCGGTACCAGGCTCCGTGACGGGCAGCCATGGCTTTGAGTCGGGCAGCATCGACGCCCTCCACCTCGGCAACCTCTCGACCGATTACGCGGGCTACCAGGTCGGTGGGGGTGCCCTCGTCGATCACTTTGCCCGCCTGTAGCAGCAGCAGGCGATCGCACAGCCGCTGCGCCTCATCCATATAGTGGGTGGTCAGCAAAATACCGCAGCCGCTGGCTTTCAGGTGCTGTACCAATCGCCAAAACTCCTGACGGGCGTCGGGGTCAAGGCCGGTCGTGGGTTCGTCTAGAAACACAATTTTGGGCTGGTTGAGCAAGGCGCGGGCCAGCACCAGCTTTCGCTTCATGCCGCCAGAAAGATCGTCAACCTGGGCATCGGCCCGGTGTTCCAGATTGACCAAGGCCAGCAGTTCCCCCGCTCGCTGCCGCGCCGCCGCCCCGGTAATCCGGTAGTGGTGGGCAAAGTGGGTAAGGTTTTTAAACACCGTAAAGTCGGGGTCGAGGTTGTCTTCCTGGGTAACAATGCCCATCTGGGCACGGGCCAGCTGCCCCTGCCCCGGCAGCTGCCACGGACCAAACTGCACAAACCCCTTGGTGGGAATTACCGTGCCAAACAGCATACCTACAGTGGTGGTTTTGCCCGCCCCGTTAGGCCCCAGCAGGCCGACAATCTCGCCCGGTGCCAGGGTAAAGCTGATGCCCTGCACCACCGCCTCATCGCCGTAGGTCTTCCAGAGGTCGTAGGCCGCCAAACTCAATGCATCAGACACAGCTCACTCCCCCTGTTGTCCCTAAAGATTATCCCTGAACAATTATTTCTATGGTTGGCCGGGGAATGAAGTCCTTCACTAAACGCTGAGGTTGCTGGTGGGTAGTGCCCACCCTACCCATCCACCCATCCACCCACCTACTCGCCTACCCATCTACCCATTCCCCAGGCACTCTAGCAAAATCCATCCGAAACCATCCTGATACCCCTACTGGGCCTTGAAATATGAACTGGTAGATGCACCCTGATCATTCCCTGGCCCTTGGGTCAGGGAATTTTTTTTGCTCCAACTGGCCCCATCCTCCCCGAACCCGCGCCAAAAAGTTCTGAAAAATTCAGGTTAAACTGAGTCCACGATTGGGGGTCATCTGTAGCTGCGTTGGGCCAATGGAGTTTGAGGAAATTGCCGTACTCATTAACCAGGCAGCCGTCGAGTGCAAGGGTCGCCCGCTGAAGGATGTAGAGCGTCTGGTGCTGCAGGGAGCGTGGGAGAACAAGACCTACTCAGCCATGGCGACTCCCACCGTAGGCTACACCGAAGACTACCTAAAAAAAGATGTCGGGCCTAAACTCTGGCAGCTGCTCACCGACCTGGTCGCCAGGGATCTGCGGGGCATGAAGGTTACCAAGCGCAATCTTCAAAACGTGCTGCAAACCTGGGCGGTTCAAAGGTTAGGGGCAGCTCCCAGCCCTGGTGAACTGTCTGCCCCGGCCTCGCAGCCGCCCGTGGCGAGTCCTCCTGCTTTGGTAGTGCGCGACTCACCCCGCATCGACCTGGCCGACTGCGTTGGGCGCGACGCCGAGCTCGCTAGCATGACTCACTGGATTTTGGCCGAACGCTGCCGCACGGTGGTGCTCTGGGGTCTGCCGGGGATTGGTAAAACCACCCTGGCGGCGGCGATCGCCGCTGCTGTTGGCCCCCAGGTTGATCGGTGTGGGTATTTGGCGCTGCCCCCCGACGTTACCGACCAGGGGGTGTTGGCGGCTGTGTTGAACTGGCTCGATCCAACGTTGATAGCGTCTGACCTATTGCCCTCGACCGCCGTTGACTGGGTGCTCGATCAGCTAGATCGGCGGCGGGTTCTGCTCATTCTCGATGACGTCGAGCAGTTGTTTGAGCCCCAGCAGTCGCTGGGAAC
>JBARVK010000096.1:0-2965 GCA_049646225.1 Nodosilinea sp. | reverse complement strand
CTCTTAGTCAATGGGTTAGGCATCTACTTCTACCCCGCCTGGCACTGTTTACCGTCCTTACTTGCCCAAGGTTTCGACTATGACCCCGATTCTGGCTCAAACCAGCTGGCTTATTCCTCTGTATCCGATGCTGGGAGCCCTGCTGACAATTCCCTGGTCGCCAGCGATGATTCGCCGCACCGGGCCGCGTCCGGCAGGTTACATCAATATTGTGATGACTGCCCTGGCCCTAACCCACAGTTTGCTGGCGTTTCTGGCCTTTTGGGGTAAGTCGTCGCCCCAGTTTTTCTTCGCCCCCTGGCTAAATGTAGCCGGGTTAAATTTAACCATTCCCCTAGAGGCATCGGCGATTACCCTGGGGGCCTGCGTGCTGATTACTACTCTGAATCTGCTGGCTCAGCTATACGCCGTAGGCTATTTAGAGATGGACTGGGGCTGGGGTCGATTTTTCGCCATGATGGCCCTGTTTGAGGGAGGCATGTGCGCCCTGGTGCTGTGCAACTCACTGCTGTTCGCCTACATGCTGCTAGAGATTTTGACCCTGGGTACCTACCTGCTAGTGGGCTTTTGGTACAACCAGTCTCTAGTGGTGACGGGAGCACGAGATGCCTTTTTGACCAAGCGGGTAGGTGACCTGGTGCTGCTGATGGCGGTGCTGGCGATCTATCCGTTGGCTCATACCTGGGATTTTCGAGAGCTGACGGCCTGGGCTCAGACAGCCAATGTCGATCCTGGGCTGATGACGCTGATCGGCATTGGGCTAATCGCTGGCCCGATGAGTAAGTGCGCCCAGTTTCCGCTGCACCTGTGGCTCGATGAGGCGATGGAAGGGCCGCTGCCCAGCACCATTTTGCGGAACGCGGTGGTGGTAACGACCGGGGTGTGGATTTTGGTGAAGCTAGCTCCCGTGCTGGCGCTATCATCAACGGCTTCGGCCTTTGCGATCGCAGTGGGTACCGTCACCGCAATTGGGGCGACGCTTATCTCTGCGGCCCAAGTCGATATCAAGCGGGTGTTATCGTACCTCAGCAGCGCCTATATGGGGCTGATGTTCATCGCAGTTGGGGCCCATTTGCCCAGTACGGCGCTGCTGCTGGCGTTGGTGTACGCCTTAGGCATGGCCGCCCTGGTCATGGGTGCGGGCTCGATCATTATCAACACCACCACTCAAGATTTGTCTCAAATGGGTGGCCTGTGGAGCCGCCGTCCCGTTACCGCGATAGCGATGATTGCTGGTGCCGCAGGGCTGGTGGCGCTGCCGCCCCTGGGCGGTTTTTGGGCCATACTGTCGCTGATTTCAGGGCTGTGGGACGGCGATCGCGGCTTGCTCGTCGCTATTGTGCTGCTGGTCAACTGGCTGGTAGCCTTCAGCCTGGCTCGTCTGCTCGGCCTAATTTTTGCTGGCAATACCCAGCAGATGACCGTTCGTTCCCCAGAGCCGCTCTGGCTGATCGTGCTGCCGATGGCGATCGTAGCGGGCTTCACCCTGCACCTACCCCTGGTGATGGGTCAGCTCAACCTGCTGCCCGCCTGGGCCGAGGTCAGCAAAGACATGGCCCTGTTGCTCACCTGGTCGAGCATTCTCGGGGCGGCGGTTGGTACCCTGCTTTACATCAACCGCGTGGTCGAGAATCCGGCGGGTCTGGTGAAAAAACCCCTGCAAAACCTGCTGGCCTACGATTTTTACACCCCCAAGCTCTACCGCAATACCTTTGTGCTCGGTGTCGACCTGCTGTCGCGCCTGACCGACTGGCTCGATCGCTACGTAGTCGATGGTTTGGTCAATGCCGTAGGGCTGGCTTCCCTGTTTGGCGGTGAAACGCTCAAGTACGGCAACAGCGGCCAGCTCCAGTTCTACGTGCTGACTATTTCTGTGGGCGTCGCCCTGCTGGGCGTTCTGATGAACTGGCATGCTCTAACGGCGCTGTTCTAGGGCGGTGGAGATAGTGAGGACGTAAGCAGGCTTACCCATCTCCTTCTCTTACCCATCCACTCTCTACCCATCCACTCAACCCACTATGCTCACTCCACTCCTGCTCATTCCGCTCCTCGGCGCGATCGCGATTGGCTTCTGGCCGGGTCTTTCGGCTAAGCAGGCCCGCACAGGGGCTCTAGTTGTCTCAGCGCTGCCCCTGCTGTGGACGGTCTGGCTCTTTACCCAGTTCGACCTGTCTTTTGGTGGCTTTCAGTTCCACGAGTTTCTGCCCTGGCTGCCCGCGTTAGGTCTCAATTATGAACTCAGCCTGGACGGGCTATCGCTCCTGATGGTGGCCCTCAACAGCCTGATCACCTGGATCGCGATCTGGAGCAGTTCGCCGGAGACCGATCGGCCTCGGTTGTTCTACAGTCTTTTACTGCTGGTGAGCAGTGGTGTGGCCGGGGCCTTTGTGGCTCAAAACCTGATGCTGTTCTTTTTGCTCTACGAAATTGAGCTAGTGCCCCTTTATCTGCTGATTGCGATCTGGGGCGGTGAGAAAAAGACCTACTCAGCCACCAAGTTTTTACTCTACACAGCCCTGTCGGGAGCGCTGATGCTGGCCGGTTTTTTGGGCACGGTGTGGCTTACCGGCGCTAAGGATTTCACCTATTACTCGGTGATGGGCCACGAGCTGCCGATGGTGTGGCAGGTGGTACTGCTGGGGCTGCTGCTGGTCGCTTTTGGGATCAAAATTCCGCTGGTGCCGTTTCACACCTGGCTGCCCGATACCTATGTGTCGGCCTCTACCCCGGTGGCGATGATGCTGGGCGGGGTGCTGGCTAAGCTGGGTACCTACGGTTTATTTCGCTTTGGCCTGGGTCTATTTCCAGATGCCTGGGCAGAGCTGTCGCCGTACCTGGCGGTGTGGGCAGCGTTTAGCGTACTGTACGGGGCGATCACGGCGATCGCCCAAAAAGATATCAAGCGCATGGTGGCTTACAGCTCGATTGGCCACATGGGCTACGTGTTGCTGGGGGGCGCGGCGAT
>JBARVK010000095.1:0-28230 GCA_049646225.1 Nodosilinea sp. | reverse complement strand
GAGAAAAGCATATCTCCCTTTTTTATGTTCGTATCGATACTTGAGTTTTTATTACTGCTTTTGTTGGGTTTAGAATTTTTTGTGTACGCTGATTTTTTTAATGGAAATCAAGTTGATAAGTGATGTATTAGATTTCAAAATAATCTAGCGTTCTCTATATTGGGTAATCTTAGAAAACCAGAATGGCAGAAAATGCTTTAAAAGTTACTTAGCTCAAGTTATTTCCTGGAAATGTTCCCGAAGTGACTCTTCCCCGGCGTCATCATCTAAAACGGCAGAAATACTCTGGAATAGTGTCAAAAATCGACAGGTGTCCCTCAGGTACCGTCACAGTTCACCTTTGGACATAGGCTGATAAATTTTGGTTAGCAGTCACAGACACAGGCAAAGGCATTGCCCCTGAAAACCTGCCTCGGGTATTTGAACGGTTTTGGCGGGGCGACAGATCCCGCAACGTCAAGGCGGGCAGCAGTGGCATCGGCTTGGCCATCACCCAACGGCTGGTGGAATTACAGGGAGGCCATATCGAGGTCGCAAGCGAATTGGGCAACGGAACTACATTCCGATTCTGGCTCCCGATCTCAACCCCCGAACGGCCTCAAGACGCCACCTTGCCCCAGTGCGTCAGCGGGTAGTAGCACCAGACGGCATGACCGATGATGTCCTCAGCCGGGACAAAGCCCCAGTAATGGGAGTCATAGCTGTGGTTCCGGTTGTCGCCCAGCACAAAATACTGACCCTCCGGCACCCGGATCGGCCCGATTCCATAGTCTGAGGGGGTTTCCACATAGGATTCCTTGAGGGTTTTTCCATTGACAAAGACCTTCCCGGCTTTGACCTCGACTAGATCTCCTGGCAACCCAATGACGCGCTTGATCAGGTCATCGCGGAGGTTCTGCGCCAGTAGTGCCGGAGGCGCTTTGAAGACCACCACATCGCCTCGCTGCGGAGGATGAACGTGGTAGCTCAGTTTTTCGACGATGAGATGATCTCCCACCGACAACGTCGGCACCATGGAATCAGAAGGGATAAAGCGGGTTTCCGCTACAAACGTCCGGAGCCCCAGCGCCAGCAAAACGCCGACACCCAGAGTTCGAGTCGCCTGCATCCAGCTAGAGGAAACGTTAGACCTTCTGGCCTGAATCATGATGAATACCCGATGTTCCGATCGCCCAGATATTTTTGTGCTGCCCCTGAGCAACGGCTTGGGCTTGTTGAAGGAGGTCTACGACTTCCTTCGACATCTCTCCTAACTGGGCTGGGTCGAGTTCAGCCACGCCATCTGATAGCAAAATGTCTTGGACATAGGTGCCCGTAGGGAGTTGCATGAGCGCGATCGGCAGTGCCGCTGCTGGATCAGAATCGAGTAATGTGACCTTGACTTGATTTCGCGACGCCTCCAGCAGCATCGAGAGAATGCCGGTCGCTTCACCCTGCCAACGCTTATCAGACTCAGCCAGTCCGGCGAGTCGAAATTGAACCGGCGGTTGACCCGGTCGATGAGCGGTTAACAAAAAGTCGTGAACCTCATCAACCGTATAGTCGGAGCCTGAAGGATCGACACCTAACCTACCAGCAAACAGCCCCAGCCGCTCCCCTTGAACCAGCAACAGAGGAACCCCCAGCTTGAGCCCCAAAGGCAAGCAAAGTGCGAGTCCATAAAGGAGCGGGGTTAGGCGATTCTGATGCGGTTTCATTGCTCCTCCCTAAAACAGGCTGTAGAAGAGAACTGCCTTAATCTGGCCCGAGAGCCTATTCCAGAAGGAAGACGGATGCTCTTCAGCTACCCCTGTGTCTGGCTGACCCATCTGGTCAATCAGTCGCAGCAATTCTACAATTTGATGTTTTGCTATACCCAGTTCTCCAGGGGAAACGGGACATCGGCCAATCTCAACCAAGGTGGCTTGTGCCCCCTCGACCTGCTTGTAGAACTGTTCCCACAAAGATGCGTCTCCAGCCCCATCCTCCACAGCGGCGGAGATGTGCTGGAAAAACGCCATCAGATCCACAGGTGCCCCTGGAAAAGATTGAGCCGTAATGGAACCGGCGATTTGGGTGGCCAGGCCACTCAGCTCCCCGCACATTGCCTGGGAAATCTCAGCCTCCTGCGGCGAAAGATCTTGCAAAAATACCGGACTTGCTTGCAAGTCCTCTAATCCCTGGTCATGAGTCATGGCCCTGCTAGCCTCCTCATCTCAGTTAATGCTCCTGAGTCTAGGCAGGGAATAAGGCTGAGATGTGGACATTTGAGAGAAAATATATGGCCGTTGTTACTTGTCTAACGCTGCTCGAACTGAATGGGTTAGTTTGGCCAACCATGAAAAAGTTCAATTGTAATATCCGCAAAAGAGCATGGATCCGAAAGTTGTGAGTCTAGCAATCGGACAAATGTTCTACTTGAGCCAACTTGACCAAAATTGCTCGAAAGATACCCGAACTTTTATTTATTGGGGTAAGTTTGGGGTAAACGAGCAAACAGAAGGCTGAAACCCTTTTATATCATGGATGAGGCGAGGACTGAAAATCCTCGTGTCGGCGGTTCAAGCCCGCCTCCTGGCATTCAATTAAATGTTTAAGCTCATGGCAGCCACAGACTGCCTACCTTGGGCTGCCTAGGCAGAACTAAGCGCCTCCTGCTCGGTGGATCGCTTTGGCAACCTGGCGGCGCTGTCTCAGTACGCTGGTAGCGGAGCTAGCGACCTTTAAACCCGGTTCATCACGTCACAGGAGTGGCGCGTTTTTTGATCAAACCCATGGTCGGTTAGTTGGCATTGGCATTCAGCTTATCCTCGACCCCTATTTTCAGGCGTTGACGGTGGTGCAAGAAGCCTATTCACCCCGTATCGCCACTAGCCTAAATCTGCCGCTGACTGGATATAGAGGCCAATTTGAGCTATCCAAGGAGCACAATGCTCACTCGGGTACCTAGATCAGCCATTTTCAGGTCAATCGCTAGGGCTATTGCTCGGGCACTAGTTCGGTATTGACTTCGTTGATGGGACGGCGGCGCAGTTCTTCGGACTCGGTGCGGGGCAAGAGGTCAAAGACATCGCGCATCACATCATCGATCGCCTCGTAGGAGACTGTACCGATTTCGTCGAACACAAGCTCTCCCTGGGCGTTGAAGATTAAGGTTTGGGGCACAGCATCCTTGAAGTAGTAGCCTGGCTCGTTGGGCTCATAGGATTCCTTGACCGGAATCGAGTCAGCCATGACGGGAATAAAGTTGGCCACCCGACCGTAGGGAGCCTGGAGCTGAGAAATCACCGAGGCAAACTTTTTGCAGTCGCTGCTGTCGTCTACATAGATCACCACGATCGCGGGCTTGCCGTACTTGAGCGACTGCTCTAGGCTGACGCGGGGGGGAACCAGCGACCCGTTACCGGCATAGAGAGCAAAAATGTTGCCGTCGTAGTTGTCATCGGTGAGGCCCGCTAGGGCTACAGGCTGGCCGCCTAGCCCCAACCACAGCACCAGCGCAGCGCAGACAAGGCCCAGGGCTTGCCCGAGCTTGTGAGCTGCCCTTTGGGGCCTGGGACGATGAAAGCAATGGGCGGTAAGCCAGCGTAGCATGGCAAAAATATCCTTGGTCTAGAGCCTGTTTTCGGTAGCGTTGAGGGAGCCTAATAAGGTCATCCCCACACAGCCACAGACTCTATTAGGCCACAGAATGGCGGCGCTATTGCTGCGTACTGCTAATTTCTTGCACTATCGATCGCATGGCATTGGCATTGGCCGCTCGCAAATCGTTTGGAGTCCACACCACCACCTGATAGTATTCTTCGCCCATTTCCACGGTGGTATGCAGGTAGGCCACGGGCTGTTGACCCACCTCGCCGCTCACGTTGTACTGTACCGCCGGGAAGCTGTTTACCCGCTCAACCCCGGTGCGGGCCTGGTTGGTAATAATTTGGTCAAAGCCCCCCTTAAGAATTTTCAGATAGTTATCGGCCTGCTCTTCGAGGTTGCCTGGGGCTACAGCGGCGCGGCTTTCGCCCAACACCACCAAGAACATATCCTGGTCAGGGTTGTAGGCCTCTAAGTCGGCGGTGGGGTGGAGGGTGCCGCTGGGGGCAGCCTGCCAACCGTTTTGCAGGCGCAGCTGCACAGGCTTCATCCGACTGGCCAACTGGTTGCCCCGAAAGCTGCGATTGACGTACTGGTTGCCCATATCGTCAGATTCTTCGGGCGATCCTGACAGCAGCCCCAGGGTGCCGCATCCGGTCAGCCCCAGCACCACTAGCCCCGCCGCCAAGGTGGGCATGCTGCGTCGAAAACCCAAGCCCCTGTGCTCAGCCATCGCTTCACCTTTGTTTGAACCACTTTAGAACCACGCTGTTCTCAGCTTTAAGGGTATAGCAACCCCTCCGCAATAAGGCCATCCTCTCCTATGCTAGATAGGGGTTTAAGGTGCAAGGTCGCAGGTGCAGGATTTGAGGTTTCGAGATCGGCCTTAAACCCTAAACCCTGGATCTTTTACCCGTCCCCGTTGCCCCAAACTTAGAGTTAACCCCATGTTACGAGCTGGCATTGTTGGGCTTCCCAACGTTGGCAAATCTACCCTGTTTAATGCTGTAGTGGCCAACGCCAAGGCCCAGGCCGCCAACTTTCCCTTTTGCACCATTGAACCCAACGTGGGCATCGTGGCGGTACCCGATGCTCGCTTACAGGTGCTCACCGACCTCTCTGACTCGGTCGAGACTGTGCCTGCCCGCGTCGAGTTTGTCGACATTGCGGGTTTGGTGCAAGGGGCTAGTCAGGGGGAGGGGCTGGGCAACCAGTTTTTGGCCAACATTCGCGAAGTCGATGCGATCGTCCACGTGGTGCGCTGCTTCGACGATGACGATATTATTCACGTCGCGGGCTCAGTAGACCCGGTGCGTGACATTGAGGTGATCAACCTAGAGCTGGCCCTCTCTGACCTGGCTCAGCTAGAGCGCCGCGTCGATCGCGTTCGCAAGCTGGCCCGAGCTGACAAAGAGGCCCAGGCCGAGCTAGAAATTTTAGAAAAAATTCTGCCGGTGCTCAACGAGGGCAAAACCGCCCGTCAGGTAGAGCTTGACGCTGAAGCCGAAGCGGTTATCAAGCCCCTGGGTTTGCTCACCCGCAAGCCGATTATCTACGCTACCAACGTCTCCGAAGACGACCTGGCCAGCGGCAACCCTTGGGTTGAGCAGGTGCGGGCCGTAGCGGCGGCGGAAAATGCCCAGGTAGTGGTGATTTCGGCCCAGGTAGAATCGGAGCTAGTCGATCTCAACGACGCCGATCGCAAGGACTTTTTGGAGTCCCTTGGAGTTGAAGAAGGCGGCCTTAAGACGCTGATTCGGGCCACCTACGAGCTGCTGGGGCTGCGCACCTACTTTACCACTGGCCCCAAGGAGACCCGCGCCTGGACCATTCGCGCTGGCATGGTGGCCCCCCAGGCGGCTGGGGTGATTCACACCGACTTTGAGCGGGGCTTTATTCGGGCTGAAACCGTGGCCTACGATGACCTGGTCGCCGCCGGTTCGATGGCCACCGCCAAAGAAAAAGGTCAGGTGCGCAGCGAGGGTAAAGAGTACGTGGTGCAGGAAGGGGATGTAATGCTGTTTCGCTTTAACGTGTAGCCTGTGGATAGCGCCGAAGGGCAGGGTTGGCTGAGTACACTGCCTGGGGCACCGTCAGGCTCGGCTAGCCGCTAAGGCTGCCGATCCAGATACGTCTTTCCCCCGCAGGGTGGTTGTCTCGGCGGCATCGTCGAGTGTGTTAAAAAACCTCGTTGCAAACGTGGTTCGCAGGGAAAAATCTATCTACAATTTGACCCATTGGGAGCACCGCTTTTCTCGCTCCAGGTTCATAGGACTATTGCCGTGGCCTCACCGCTTCAACCCTATCCTCAGCTGCGCTCGGCGCTGCACCGCCTACAGGAGATCCCTCCCTGGGCGCTGCTCTCGCTGATTTTAAACGGGCTGCTGTTTATTACTGTCGTGGTGATGTTGCGCCAGCTGGGTCAGGCTGGAGATGCGGTGTTGCCCCAGGCCAATGCCTTTGCCGCCGACCCCTATCCCCCGGTAGCGCCGTTTGAACCGAATTTGGGTCCGCGCCACAGCCTTGACTATGAGCAGTGGGTGGCCCTGCTCGCGGCTGAGGCCCAGGCGGCAGTCGCCATTGATGCCCCTCGCCAAAATGTTTTGCTGGGGGATTCGCTCACCCTGTGGTTCCCGGCTGATATGCTGCCGGGGCGCAAAACCTGGATCAATCAAGCTATTTCGGGAGAAAGCTCGGCGGGGCTGCGCGATCGCCTCTATCTGCTAGACAACACGGCCCCCGAAGCGGTGTTCATTATGGTGGGCATCAACGATTTGATCTGGGGTGGCTCGGAGGCCGACCTGGTCTACAACGTGCGCATGATGATCACCTATCTGCGCGAAACCCACCCCCAGGCGAGGGTGGTGGTGCAGTCGATTTTGCCCCACGGCGGCGAGGCGGCCACCTGGGAAGGGCGCGATCGCCTGCAGGCTATTCCCCCTGACCTCATTCGCACCATCAATAGCCAGCTCAAGGCTGTCGCCACCGAAACCGACGTCGACTTTCTCGATTTATACCCCCTGTTTGTCAATGGCGACGGCTACCTGCGGGCCGATCTGACCACCGATGGGCTGCACCTCAACCACAACGGCTACATGGTGTGGCGTACTGCCCTGGCGTTGCTCAATGAGACCGAGTTTCAACCCTAGGAACGGGGTATGGGGTGGTACCTATGGCCCAGCATGAGTGTCCAGAGCCAGGGAGTAGGGGAGCCAGGCGAAGGGGAAAAGTTGGGGCTATGTCAGCCTTCGAGTCCTGGGGCGCTCACCAGCTCTAGCTGATAGCGGTAGAGGGCGACGGGGCGGTGCTGGGCCTTGAGAAAATCGGGATCCTGGGGCGACAGATACACCGCCGTTACCTGATCGGCCAGCACGCGATCGTCCCTCTGACGGTAGGCGGTGGTGGTTTCGACCTCATTGACGTAGGGCCTGGCCCCACCCCGAAACACCTGCTGAAATCGCTCTACGGCAATGAACCGATCGTCTGCCATTTCCACGGTGCGGGCGGTCACGGTTGACTCTAGCTGGCGGCTGCCCTGCAGCAGGGTGAGCTGACGATTGGGGTTTTTGGGGTCTACCTTCACTGCCGTCACGGCCTTCTCGCCCAGGTAGGCGCGGGCCAGACTGAGCCCATTAAAAGCGCGATCGGCCACCGTTTGGGACGTTCTCGCGACGATGGGGATCAGTCCTCGGGCGCTGGGCCAGCTCGCCACAAACCTCACCGGGCAGGTTACTGGCTGCCCTAGCTGGTTGCGGTTGCCCTCGAAGCCGGGGGTGACTAGCTCAGGAGCCAAAGGCGCAGCCAGATCGACCAGGGTGCTGGTCAACTGCCAATCGCCCCGCAGCCAGTCGGGGTACACCAGATCGCCGCGGGCGGCGGCGAGATTGGGCCTGCCGCCCCAGTCGGGAAAGGCCGCCAACCGGTCAGCAATCGGCCCTGCCTGGGCCTGCCCACTACACAACAGCCACACCGTCAGCAGCAGCGTTAGCCAAAACAGTCGACGGCGTAGGAGAATCAGCAGCGATCGGGGCATGGTTAATCGGGAAGTGACATTAGTTTGCTTAAACAAAACCGACAGAACTAAAGATAGAAAATAGATAAGCTAAAAAAACGTAGATTGGGCACACCTCCGCACATACCGTTTTTGAGGGCTGGGGAGCAATGGGAAAGCCATCCTTCGCCGTTGAGTTCTAGGTAAAGACAGCGGAACAGCCACAATCTCGACTTTACACCGTTTACTCCCAGGGTGGCCGACGCGCCATTTGGCCCATAGCCCTAGCCGGTGGACGCCGTCTCAGATAGGCTTGATACTGGTGAGTATCAGTATTTACCTTAACTAAGCTTCTGGTTACTTTTAGGGGCTGTCATCCATTCACTGCTGATCGCTCAAAAATCAACGGTCATAGCCTCTTAGCCTGTTTTTTGGGTCGGGCGTGGCCATGCTGATGAGATCAGGATTGTAGTCAGAATTGATGGTCCGCCCTAGGGCGTCTGGTAAAATCGCGGCTTTATCTGTGTAAATCTGACCGCCGCCGCTCCTGACTATCCTGCCCCCTGATTAATCGTCACTGTTGAGGAACCTCTTGGACACTCTTCCTTCTAATGCTCAGCCTTTGGATGTACCCGCCGACATTACCGTTACCGACCTTCTAGAACGCTACACCGCCGGGGAGCGAGACTTTCGCGGCATTCAGCTGGTCGGGGCCGATCTGAGCCACCAAAACCTAAGCGGCGCCAATTTTCGGCAATCTAACCTGCAAAACACTAACTTTTTCGGAGCTGTTTTAACGGGCGCTAACTTTCGCGAGGCTAAGCTGACCAATGTTAGCTTTGAGCAGGCTGACCTGGTTTTGGCCAACCTAATTGGGGCTGACCTGGCCGATAGTCGCCTGATGGAGGCCGACCTCAGCGAAGCGGGTATGCGCAGTGCCAACCTGGCGCGGGCCAATTTGAGTCAGGCCACCCTGAGGGAAACCAACCTCAACGAGGCCGTCCTCGATCACGCTATGCTGCACCAGGCCAACCTCAGCGAGGCCAGTCTGAGTCGGGGCCGCATGCTGGCCACCGACCTGCAAGGGGCTAATCTGGAAAACGCTAATTTGACCAGCGCCCTGATGAACCGAGCCATTCTCAAAAACGCCATTTTAGTGGGGGCAGTGCTGACCGGGGCTACCCTAGAGGGGGTCGATTTTGAGGCCGCTGACCTGAGCCGAGCCAAGCTATCAAGCACTAATTTGGTCAATGTCAATCTCTCTCAGGCCAACCTGCGCGGGGCCAACTTGAGCTGGAGTTCGCTGCGCGGGGCTAACCTGCGCGGGGCCACCCTGTACCGCACTCGCCTGAGCTGGTCTAACCTCAGCGGAGCCGACCTCACCGATGCGGTGATGATCAACGCCAAGCTCGACTACACTAATCTGCGGCGCACCGATGTGAACGGTACCATCATGCCCGATGGGTTCATGATGAGTTCTCAAGACTAGGAGCCGCTACTGTCGGGCCGTAGGACGCCGCTCCGGCTGATGGGCTTGCATCGGGGTTTGCCCTCCAAAAGGCCAGTACACCGCCGTCAGCGAGGGCGGTGTATAGCGGAGATAGGCTAACATTTGCCGCTGCAGCACCTGGAGCTGGTCTTGAATGGCGACGGCCTCCAGATGCAGTAGTGAGGGCAGGTAGCTGATCAGCGGTTCTTGGCGGGGCAGCCCGTTTTGGCGCAGACGGGGCCAGGTGGCTAGCCCCTCGGGTACGGTTTGGCTCAGCCGCAGCGACAGAGTCGTAGTCGAAAACGCGTGGGCTACAGCCGGACTGAGGGCCGGGGCATAGTCTTCGGCTTCGGGGGTTTGCTGCATGATAAAGCTCAGGCTTACCCCCTGCAGAAAAATGCGCAGCGGTGCGGTGGTGACATCGGGCAGGGATGGCATAAACGGAATTCGGCCCAAGTCGGCATTGAGGTTGTTAGGGTCGCCAACGCTCAGGTGCGACCCACCGACAATGGTAATCAGATGCTTATCTACGGGCAGCTGCATAAAGGGGCGCAGTTGCTGACTGGCCATCGGAGTCACGGTGTCGTGGGTGCCGGCTAAGATCAGGGTTGGCACCCGCACTCGGCTCAGCCCAGCTTCACCGAACAGAAGGCCGGTGAGGGGGTTGGCTACGATCAGTTGGGAAATGCGATCGTCGCGCAGGTTGGCGTACTTAACGGGCAGATCGAGGGCCGCGCACTGGAGCCAGTCGGCTGGGGACACGTTGACGGGGTTGAGGGTCTGGCAGTAAGACTCGAGCGATCGCAGATCGAGGGCAGCCCCGGCCAGGGCCAGACCGGTATACCCCCCTAGAGAGTGACCAATGAACGCTACCTGGTCGGTGTTGAGGCGATCGCGCAGGCTGTAGGAATACAGGTTAATTTTCTCGAGGCGATCGAGTACAAAGCTAATGTCGCGGGGGCGATCGAGAAACTCGGTGGCGGGCAAAACGCGGCTGCCCACAGCCGCTGTGGGCAGCCCCTTGGGCAGCCCTTCGGTGGGCATCGATAGCAGGGCGGCGACGTTGCTGCCGGGGTGCTCTACCGACACCACCGTCAGCCCGTGGGAGGCCAGGTGCTCGGCCAGATAGGCAAAAAAGCGGCGATCGGCCCCAAACCCGTGGGAGATTACCACTAGGGGACCGTGGCTGTCTTTGCTCCAGTAAATATCGATGGGAATGCTGCGTTCGCGGCTGCGATCGCGCAGCACCAGTTCCCACCGCTCGACCGTAGAGGGGCCAATCGAGAAGGGGTCGGCACCCAGCAGCGGCACCGGCTCGGCGGTCTCGGCGGCTGGGTCTTTGCGCAGGACTCGGCTGAGGGCCTTGCTCTCCATTTCCGCCAGGCGAAACTGAGAGGCCAGGGTGAGCAGAGTGCCAACGTCAATTTCCAGGGTTGCCTGGGGCATGGCTCGCAAAATGTTTAGCAGCGTCAGCCCCGACTCCGACTTAGATACCTGCTCCAGGGTAACGCGCAGATCGGCTGCCGCCAGGTTAGGGGCGATCGCCCGCAGGGTATCGAGCATCTGCGCACCGCCAGGGGTGTGCAAAATCTCGTCTAATATAATTTGACCAACTTCGGGTTCGAGGGTAATTTCGCCCTCTAGGGTTTGGCGCAGACTGGCGTTGAGCAAGGGGCGGTACAACCGCAGCGATCGGGGCACCTCGCCAGTGCTGGCAAAGGCCTCTAAATCATCCAAACTAACCGTTTGGGACAGTCGCCCCAACCGAACCGTAATCGACTCAGCCGCCAGGGCCGGAGAACCGAGCGCACCCCAGCCCAAACCGCTCGCGAAGAGGCCGCCCGTCATCAGTAGCCGCCCGCTCCAGCGCCCCAGCGCAGAACGGCAACAATTTAGGCTTAGCAGGTTGAATTGCACGGCAAAAAATACAAATGCAGGAGCAGGGGGCTGAAACAGATAGCGGTGAAGATGACAGGATGGGCTTACCGTACCCAAATTTTCGCTGTGGGTTAATTTAATCTAAACGACAGCACCCCCAGCCGGGGCGATCAATCATCAAGTTTTTTTGCGGTAGCCACCATAACCATCGCCCATGCCTCGAATCATCATCGGCGTTATGGGTCCAGGGGCCACAGCCTCCCCTCCCCAGCTAGCGTTGGCCTATGACCTGGGCCGGGCGATCGCCTCGGCTGGATGGGTCGTACTGACCGGCGGGCGGGCCGCCGGGGTAATGGCGGCGGCCTGTCAAGGTGCCCAGGCCGCTGGCGGGTTAACGGTCGGCATTTTGCCCTCAGCCGACGGAGCCGATATGTCAGCTGCCGTTGATATTCCCATTTTGACCGGGCTGGGGAATGCCCGCAACGTGGTGAATGTGCTCTCTAGCCGGGTAGTGGTGGCCTGCGGCCTGGGGCCAGGCACCGCCGCCGAAATTGCCCTTGCGCTCAAAGCCCAGCGCCCCGTCATTTTGATGGCGATGCCGATCGATGCCAGCGACCTGTGGCAGCGGTTAGCGACCGGGCCGATCGCGATCGCCGATACCGTTGCCATGGCCGTGGCACAAATACAGCAGTGGTTAAGCGATGACTGACGCCAAAAGTTCTTAAAATCCTTGGCCCCAGTGGTGCGCCCAGGCGCATCCCTTGGTTATCTAATCGGTTACCCAATCCAAGCTAGCTCAACCGCCGGCTAGTGTTGTAGACAACATTGTCTGCCTCTGCGCCGCCAATAGGTAAAAACTTCTTTAATGTAAGGTAAGAGATACGCCCCCAACTTGCCGATACTATGACAGACAAACAACCGTCCCAAAAGGAAAATTTTCTCTTCCCGCGCAGCAAGTACTGGGGCGAGTTTACACCGCAGCAGCTGGCCTTCAATGCCAACCTTCAGGAGTTTGCCCAGCGGGTTTCCTTCGTGTGTAACCTGGAGACCGGCGGCAAAATGTCGGCGAACGATGCCTATGACGAAATCAAGCGGCTGTGGAAAGACCTGAAGCAATCTAAGGCCAATCTGATCGATGCCGTCCCGCCAGAACTACCGCCAGACGAGCCCACGGAGTAGTAGGACACCGTGGGCAGCGGGCTATTGCGTCTCCACGTGATCAGGGCGGCATCAGGACGATACCCGATCAGGGCCGGGGTGTTTGACTTTAAAGCTAAAACGCCGATGAAGCTAAATAAAAACTGACTAAAAAGCCGGCGATCGTTGAAAACGTCACCGAGCCGCCGCCCATTTCGTAGGCCTCGGGCATCATGGTGCTGGCAATCATGGCCAAAATGGCTCCTCCAGCCGTCGCCTGGGCCACGGCCAACATCCAGTCGGTCGCTACATTGACCATCAGGCCGCCGACCATAGCCATCAGCCCGCTGAGCAGCACGGCTCCACCCCACAGGGCCAAAATCTGCCGTGCCGAGGTACCCGCCTGACGCATGCCAATGGAGCTTGACATCGCCTCAGGAATATTCGAAATAAACACCGCCATCAGAAACGACGCGCCGGTATGGCCCGTGCCAGCGTGAAAGCCGATCACCAGTGCCTCAGGAATATTGTCGATCAAGGTGCCGATCAAAATGGCCAGGGGAGCAGAACTCTGAGCCAATTCTCGAAACTGTTGTTCAGAAATAGGAATATCGACCTCAACGCTGTCGAGCACCTGGCGCCGCCAGCGGTCGTCACCGACCAGCGTCGGTTTGGCGGTTGTCTGGGTGGTCTCGCGCAGTCGCCGGGCCAAAATACGGCTCAGCCCGCTGGAGAGTTGAGGTGCATAGGTGAGCATGGCGTCGAAGTCGGTCTTGTCGAGCTCGTAGAGATCCATGGGGGTTTTGGCTTGCACCGTGGCCGATCGCTCTTCACCGGTGAGCAGGGCCATTTCGCCAAACATTTCGCCGGCGCCCAGGGCCGCTAGCCGCTGTGATCCCTTAAAAATTTCGGCCTCGCCCTCCACAATTAAAAACATCGAATTACCCGGGGCACCCTCTAGACACAGTACGGTGCCGGGCTCGACCTGGATAGGTTTCAGCAGGGGAATAATGGCCTGCATTTCAGCCGGGGAGAGGCTGTGAAGCATCTCGATATGGCCAATGCGATCGAGCACCTCTGAGGCTTCGTCCTGGCGGTGGTGGTAGAGAAAGCGGCGGGACGACGACGGGTGGCGAATAAACCCCCCCTGGTTGTCGATATAGGTGACAATGACGGTAAATAGCGTACCGCCTAGGGCAAACCCAATCACCAGCGGCAAAAAGCCGCTGCTGCGGAAGGCGGGCAAAGTGATGTCGTAGGCAATGGCCGAGAGTAGGGTGCCGCTGCCAAAAGCCATAATCGCCGCCGTCAGCGATCGCGCTGGTCGCCAGGCAATGCCTAAAACCGCTCCTACCAAAAGACTAGAGGCACCCAACAACCCTTGAAGTAGTGCAGTAAATGGGACGCTCATGATCAAAATGACAGGGCATTATGACCAGGTTACTGCACAATGCCGCGCTTCCTGGCAAACTATAGCCTAGGACATTACAGGTGAATGGTCTGTCTGCTATGAACTCATCGACCCAGCGCCGCCGCTCCAACCCTGGCCGCCCCAGCCGCCAGCGATCTACAGGCCGTGCCACACGCCGCCCCATGGCCGGCCTGTGGCTGCTATGCGGGCTACTGTACGCCGCCGCCGGGATGATTTTAACCGCCCTGGTGGGGCCCTGGGTGTGGCTTGGAGCCGCCCTAGGTGCTGTGATCCAGGCGCTGGCGCTGGCTGGGCCTGAGGCGCTACGGCGATTTCGGTGGCTGACCGCCAACCTGCTGGTACTGGGCAGTATTTTGGGGGGTACGGCTCTGGCGGTGGCCCTCTCCATTGCCCTCAACCACCTCGGTACCGACAGCCTTGACGACATTAGCCTGGGCCGAGCCCTGGCGGAGGTGATACTCTACAGCCTTCTAGCGGTAGGTCTGGCCGTGTTGTGTAGCCTAGCTATGGCTGCCCTGGGCGATCGCCTGCTGCGCCGCAATACGGCCAGCAAAACTAGCCTCATGCTCGTTATTACTGCCCTGGGGGGACTAGCTCTAGGCGGGGGTATCGGGCAGCTGATAGCCTGAGCCCGTAAACCTGGCTGTGCTAGGCAATGTTGTAGCGGAAACTAAGCGTAGCCCAGCGATCGTGGTGCAAGGTGTAGGCATCGGGATCGGTGAGTTTAGCATCGGTGGCAGATCTGGCGCTGAGATCGTGTAGTAGCGCCTGGGCCAGCCGCAGCGACTGCCGCACCGGGCGAAAACCTGTCCCGACGGCGGGTGGGTTATTGCCCAACACGGCTAGGCACTGATCGAGGGGCTGCGTACTTAGAATGACGTGGGACTCCACCCAAATAGCTGACCCCGGCATGGCCCAACCCGCGCTGTAGGTCGGAAAGGTGAGCGTATCCCCGGGAGCGAGGGGGGTCGCCACCGGGGGCACCTCGGCACCATCAGCGGTCGTCGCATCGGGAAGGGTCATCAGGGCGGTACACTTGCCCCGGCTGTCGAAACTGATCCAGAGCAGGTGAAGCGGCTGGGTGGAAGTATTGACCAAGTGGTAGGCAATGCGGCTATCGCGGGGCAGCGTGACGATGTCGGCGGTGGCGGCTTTCTGAGCCTGCCGAATGGTCGCTGGCCAGGACGCGGTGGCGCTGCGCTCCGTGGTCTGCACCAGCAGCGGTTTGGGTTTGGGCTGCACAGATTCGAGCACCGCTGCCGCTCCCAGCTGAGAGGTGGTGCGATTTTCGGTCAAGCGCACCAGCTTGAGGGCTAGCAGAGTTTGCAGGTAAGGGGTGAGCCGGTTGACCGCCGTTTTGACCGCTTCCTCTTTGACCAGCATGGTGCCAGGCAGCAGCGTGCGGTTGGGCGCAAATAACCCATAGCTGCTCTCAATCGGGCGACTGTTGCCCGCTCCAGCAACGGCCTCTGTGCCATTGGGCAGCGCCGCGGTTAAGGTCGGATTGGGGCCGATGGGCAAGCGACCAAATAGGCAGTCAGCGGGCTTTTCGCCTGCCGTAACCGACGTGACTAACGGAATTCCAGCCAGAGCGCTGGTGGCATCGACCCGCTCGACCCGCTTGAGCTGACTGTCGAGGGCTACAATTAAATCGATGGTTTGTGGGAGTCGCCGCACCTGCTCAAACAGGGGCAGTCGAGCCAGGCTCACCGTCGAGATTGCATCGTCATTGAGAGGCCTAAGGACGGCTTTAAGACCCGTGCGCGACTCGAGTTCGAGGGGGATGACCTGGCCCGTGGCCGACTCGACCACCAGACGAGAACCGGGCTGCAGGTAGCGGAGCACCTGGGAGGGTACACCCCCTAGCCAGGCCATTGGAGCGCGGGAGTTGCCCCCAGACAGCATGACCCCTGAAGCGGGTGGCATTTGAGGCGGCAGGCTGTAGACCATTGGGCCATTGCGCGACGATAGGCGATCGCTAAAGCTAGGCTGCTGATCGGCTCCCACCCACCGCTGTAGTCGCTGCCCGGTGCGCCGCACCAGAATTTCAACCGTGGGGTCGGGCTCTGTTTCCCAGAGGCTTTGGGTCAGGGCGTAGGTAAACACTCCGGCGCTAAAGCCCTCCCAGTGGCTCTCCAGCACCAGCCGCCCCGGTTCGGCCGCTCGCAGCAGCAGCCCTGGCCAAGGAGCCGCCAGATCAAGAGCAGCCTGGGTTGCAGGCAGCCGCCCCGTGGGCACCGTAGGGCGCGACCTGACCCGAGAATTGCCCCAGCGCAGATAGCCCGCATCCTGACTGCCCGCATCGATGACGGTGGTCAGGTTGGCGGTGGCTAAGGGAGCCAGTCGAGCCACAACCTCGGCCTCTAGCAAATCGCCTAGGGTCGAATTGTTTTCGCTGGGCAGATGGCTGTCTACGGTCACCCAGGCGGTGTGCAGCTGGCTCAGTGGACTTGATGTAGCTGGGTCACTGGCCTCGACCGCGTCGGGATCCGCCACTCGCACCTGGCTGCCGTAGCCGCTAAAGTGCAGGATCACCATATCTTCGGCCTGAGCCTGCTGCACCAGGTGCTCATCAATGCTGGTTAGAATGCTGTCGCGGGTGGCGTCCTGGTTGGTTAGCGTGAGCACATCGCCGGGCTGAAAGCCAAAGCGATGCACCAGCAGCTGCCGCTGAAGCTCTACATCGGTGACACAGCCCTTGAGGGCAATATCCTGAGCGACGCCGGGGTCAAGGGCGCGATCGGGGTAAGCGTTGATGCCAATTAGCAGAGCCAGCTTGCGACGGGCGGGTTTGGCCAAGGCCTGCTGGTACTGGCTAGAGCCTGCCAGCAGCGCCGTTCCCCCCAGACCGAAAGCCCCTAGGGCCAGGCCTGTCTGCTGCAAAAACGCCCGTCGTTTCAGTGTCACCGAGTTGATTGCATCCTAATTTGTAGCGTTGACCTTAGCTAATCGCTTCAGGAACCCGCATGGCCTTAGCCAACTCCGCCGCCACCTCGGGACGAGAAAATTCTGGCGGGGGTAGTTCACCTCGGCGCAGCATCTCCCGCACTTTGGTACCCGATAGGTGAATTCGCTCGTCTTTGCTGCTGGGGCTCGTTTTAGAGGTGGCCATACCTCCGGTGCGGGTGCAGTAAAAGGCATGCTCAAACTTCATGGGCACAATGCCTAGCTCCGTCGGCTCAAACTCATCAAAGATATATTGAGCGTCGTAGGTGCCATAGTAGTCGCCCACTCCAGCGTGGTCACGACCCACAATAAAGTGAGTGCAGCCGTAGTTTTTGCGGATTAGCGCGTGGAAAATAGCTTCCCTAGGCCCAGCGTACCGCATTGCGGAGGGATTAATCGCAAGAACCACCCGATCCTGCGGGAAGTAGTGCTCAACCATGATTTCGTAGCAGCGCATGCGCACATCAGCCGGGATGTCGTCTGACTTGGTGGCCCCCACCAGCGGGTGCAAAAACAGCCCATCAACGGTTTCTAGGGCACATTTTTGAATGTACTCGTGGGCGCGGTGAATGGGGTTGCGGGTCTGAAACCCTACGACGGTTTTCCAGTTGCGATCGCGGAACATAGCCCGCGAGGCCGCCGGGTCGATCTGGTAGTCGGGAAACAGGGGATGGGGATCGCGCTGCAGCAGCCACACGGGGCCAGCCAAATTCACCGCCCCCTGGTCGTAGACCACCTTGACGCCGGGGTGATTTTCATCGTCGGTGCGGTAGACGTTGAGGGCTTCGCGGGTTTTGTCGTAGGTGTATTTTTCTTCTAGCTCTAGCACACCCACAAAGCGTCCGCTGGGGTCGTCGAGACGCACCAGGGTGCCTTCTTGGAGGGGGGCGGCGATCGCTTCACTGACCGATAGCGTCACCGGAATCGCCCAGGGCAGACCGTTGGCCAGCCGCATGTCGGTGACCACGGGGTCGTAGTCGGCCTGCTTCATAAAGCCGTTCAGGGGGCTAAAGCCGCCGATGGCAATCATCACCAGGTCAGAAAAGGCCCGCTCATCCAGACTCACCCGTGGCAGGGTGTCGGCTTGGTCTAGGAACTGAGCTTTTTGCTCCGGCGTCGCCTGGCGATCGACCAGGGTGCCGCCGTGGGGGGCAATTCCGTCTTTCTGTAGAGTCATTGAGATACCGCTGCCTTCTGCTGAGAATGGAACAAGGGAACTTTTGGGGCTGGGCCAGTCCTGAGCTGGCCAGAGCAACCCCAGTTTCCCACCGGGGAATTGGGGTTAACCGCCTTGTTCTATGAAATTACATCTTGGCGCTAATGTCACCCAGGTGTTAGGGCAACCTAGTAGAAATAACAAGGTTCACCTAGATCAACTTCGATGAAACCCGCAAGAATTAAGGAGGTTGGAGAGAAATGGGATTTTCTTTCAGAGGCCGATCTAGAAGACTTTGTCTGGGAGAATTTGCCACAACTTTTGTGCCTTGAGCCCTTGGCTAGGCAACACTGCTCCGACAATAAAAACAGGCTTGATATTCTCGGCCTCAATGAAGACAAGAGCCTGTCAATTGTCGAACTCAAGCTGGGAATCGATGACGGCATCGTCTCTCAACTCACTCGCTACCATGAAAGCATTAAAACTCGAAATCCCTTTGCAGAACTAGCAGATAACGAAAAATCTATTTCTCTAATTGCTATCGGAAATGACTTTCATAGCAATAGCTTGATTGACGCAAAGTACAGCCAGCTAAGCTTTCGATTCTTGAGTTATAAAATCAAGAGTTTGAGAGGAAGACTTTACTTTCAATTATTCGACTACCTAAATGAGGAAAAATTTTCGGAATGCCTCATAGAAGCTTCTGAAACTAACTTGCACGGCTGCCCATCACCATCGAGGCTGCTTCAAAAACTTTTAGGATGCTGTAGCGATAGAGAAGCAGCATCTTTACTTGAGATAAGATCAAAAATATTGGTCTTTGATCATCGCATTCAAGAAACCAGCAAGCATTTCAGCGTTACTTATCATAGAGGTAAGGCGCTTCCTATTGCTGAAATCAAATATGACAAGAAAAAAGATAATACGTTTTTATATTTATTTCTTCCTTTTCAAAAATCCCAAGGCAGGCGAGTTGTCTCACGAGTTAAGGCAAAGATTTGGTTTTCCGACCGGGGCGTGACTGATGTAGGATTTATTTTTCATTCGAAAATGAGCCCTATCACTCATCAGGAATGGCTGTTGGGTAGAAAATTCTGCCAAGAGAAAGCCATGGTAAAGGAGTGGATTAAGCATAGAGTGATATATAGCGAAGAAGATCTAAAGAGCCCTAGCAAGCGAAAGTACTTGCTAGACAACTACAACTGGAGAGGTGCAGAGGGAGGTTTGGCGCTGCCCATCAATCAGTATGAAGAGCGTCTAAGAATTTATGGAATACTTCGAAAGTCAGCAACATGTCGGACTTTATCTGACATCACTGAACTAGCTCTTAGGGAATTTGCAAAAAAGGCACGTTCTTAGTTTTTCAGTCGTTATGCCAAGGATATAAGCCTAGCTTGGACGCAGGCTAACAATTCGCCATGACTTAAGTTGGCTATTCAATGCATCTCAGCTTATTTAATCCCGAAAGATTTGCCGCCAGAGGGGGTGCGAAGGGCCTTCGGCAACGATGCGATCGCGCCGTCGCTCCAGCCGCCGCCGCTCCTCCCGGGTCATTCCCCAAAGTATATAGCGGCTCTCAGCCACCAGCAGGGCCACGGGCAGCCCTACGCACAGCCCTAGCCCTAGGGCCGCCGGGCGATTGTAGGCCAGGCCAAGTCGCACCGTTGACCAGGTAAAGTACTCCCTCAGCTGAGCGATTTCGGGCCGCAGGCTCCACAGACTGAGGGGTACTACCGTCAACCACAGCAGGCCAGTCACCGTCCACCAGCGGCGCAGCATAATAGCTCGCAAACGCACCAAGGGCGCAGGATAGCTGGGATTGCCCATGGCCCGATCCTTTTGCTTTAGATTTCGGCCTGGGTCGTTGCGTCGTCGGACTCGCCACCGTAGGCCTGACCGATGCGTTCGCGCCACAGGGCCAGCAGCGAACTGGCGACAAAAATGCTGGAGTATGAACCCGCTACAAAGCCCACGATGAGGGCCAGGGCAAAGTATTTTAGGGTTTGACCACCAAAGATAAAGATCGCCACCAGAGGTAATACCGTGGTCAGCGAGGTATTGATAGAGCGGCTCAGGGTCTGGTTGACAGCACTGTCAACCACCTCGTTAATGTGGCTGCTGGGGTTGAGATTGAGGTTCTCGCGGACGCGATCGTAAATGATCACCGTGTCGTTGACCGAGAAGCCCACAATGGTCAGCAGCGACACAATGAACAGGCTATCGACTTCGACCCCCAGCACCAGGCCTAAGACGGCAAACACCCCGGTAGTAATAATCACGTCGTGGGCCAGGGCCAGAATGGCTAGCAGCGCGTAGTCGAGCTTAAACCGCAGGCTGATGTAGGCCACAATGCCTGCAAATGACACCAGCAGAGCCAGCAGCCCCGACACTAGCAGCTGTTTACCAATCACTGGCCCCACCGAGTCGATCTGAGTAGAGCTGCTATCAAAAGGCCCAATCGCCTGATTGAGGGCGTTTTGCAGAGTGGTGCGCTCATCCACATCCAGGTTGCGGGTGCGAACGGAGAGCACTTGCTGATCGTCGCCTAACACCTGAAGGCTGCTGGAATCGAGCCCCTGCTGCCCCAGCACCTGCCTAACCTCTGATAGATCAATGGCTCCGCTACAGCTATCAGTTGTCACACAGGCACGGGTCAGCTGCAGTCGGGTGCCGCCAGCGAAGTCAAGTCCTGGCCTGAGCGGCGCACCAAACTGCTGCCACGAAATGGCCATGGCCACCAGGCTGGCCAGAACCAACGTTCCCGAGATGGCCCACCACAGACCGCGCTGCTGAATAATATTGAGCTTCATGGGCACTCCTAGGGGCGAACGGGGTGGGGGCGAATAGTGTCTAGCCCGGGACAAAATAGACCGGGCCGCCGAAACTGAGGCAGGCTGATCGCGAGGAACATCAAGGTACGGGTACAGGTCAACGCTGTAAACATGCTAATCAGCACGCCGATGCCCAGGGTGAGGGCAAAGCCTTTGACGAGCCCGGCCCCGAAGTAAAACAGCGCCAGGCAGGAAATAAGGGTCGTGACGTTGCCGTCGAGGATGCTCGAAAAGGCGCGGAAAAAACCTGATTCGACGGAGCGGTAGAGGGTTTTGTCCGATCGCAGCTCTTCGCGCGTGCGCTCAAAGATCAGCACGTTGGCATCTACGGCCATGCCAATACTGAGAATGAACCCGGCAATGCCCGGCAGTGTCAGGGTGACCCCCAGCAGGTTGAAGGCCGCCCATGTGAGCAGAGCGTAAATAATGAGGGAAACATCGGCCAGCACGCCAGGTAGACGGTAGTAGACCGCCATGAACACCAGCACCAGCGCCAGACCCGCCAGGCCGGCGTAGAGGCTGCGCTGAATGCTGTCGCGGCCCAGGGTAGGGCCAACGGTGCGGTTTTCGACCACCTCTACTGGCAGGGGTAAGGCCCCACCGCGCAGCTGAATTTCTAGATCGCGAGCCGATTCGGCGGTAAAGTTACCGGAAATTACCGCGCTACCGCCGGTAATGCCGGTTTCGGCATACTGCACGTTGACGGTGGGGGCGCTGAGCAGTCGGTTGTCGAGAAAGATACCGATGGTGCGGCCTGTACCGGCGATCGCCTTACTGATTTCGGCAAACTCCTGGCCCCCCTCATTGTTGAACTGAATCACCACTTCCCAGAGGGTGCCGCCGGTGGGGCGAGCGATCGCATCGGTCAGCTTGTCGCCCCCCAGGGTGCTGGGCTCAAACAGGGCGGCGATGGCGGCCTCGCTGCCCTGAATATCTGCCTGGAGTCGTTCAATGCGGGCCTGGGTTTCGGCATCGATGGCGGTGCCGTCGGGCAGACTGGCCTGGAGCGCAGCCAGCTCACCCAGATGACTCTGGAGTACCTGATTTTCGATCGCCAGCTGCTGATCGGTGCCCGATCGCTGGGCGCGAAACTCGAGCTGAGCGGTACCGCCTAGCACCCGTTCGGCCTGCTCAGGGTCACTGACGCCGGGCAGCTGCACCAGCAGCTGATTGTTGCCCAACTGCTGCACGATGGCCTCGGATACGCCCAAACCGTTGACCCGTCCTTCTACCACCGTTTGCACGGCCTCCATCTCCCGCTCGGTAATAGTCGGGATCGCCGGGGTGGGCTGTACCTGAATCGTGAGCTGAGATCCGCCGCGCAGATCTAGCCCTAACCGGGTGGGGATCTGGGTAATGACGACCACGGCGGCGATGGTGAGCGCCAAAATTACCCCTAGCCAAGCTCGATATTTTGCCATTGCGGTGTGCTGCGGTGTGGTGCGAGTGGGGATGTTTTTCCCTGGAGACAGGGGTGGGCACTGCCCACCCTACAAGACTGGCCGTCGGCTTGAAGCCTACGCCTAGACCTTGAGAGCGACCATATTTTCGACGGCGGCCTCAATTTGCTTGGGCTGCACAATGGTCAGTGTCTCTAGCTTACCGTTGTAGGGGGTGGGTATGTCCTGGGACGACAGCCGCACCACAGGAGCATCGAGCTCGTCAAAGTAGCGATCGTTGATAGAGGCAATAATTTCAGCGCCGATGCCGCCGGTTTTCATGCACTCTTCGACGATGATGACGCGGTGGGTCTTTTTAATCGAGGCTCCGATCGTGTCAAAATCGAGCGGCTTTAGAGAAATGAGATCAATCACCTCGGGGTCGATGCCCTTTTTCTCAAGCCCCTTCACCGCCTGGGTGACGTGGTGGCGCATGCGGGAGTAAGTGAGAATGGTGACGTCTTGACCGGGACGGACGATTTCGGCTTTGTCTAGGGGCACGATGTACTCGTGATTGGGCAGATCCTCCTTGAGGTTGTAGAGCAGCACGTGCTCAAAAAACAGCACCGGGTTGTCGTCGCGAATGGCGGCCTTGAGTAGCCCCTTGGCGTTGTAGGGGGTGGAGCAGGCCACAATCTTCAGCCCCGGCACCGCTTGAAAATAGGCCTCTAGCCGCTGAGAGTGCTCGGCCCCGAGCTGCCGACCGACGCCCCCTGGGCCTCGAATCACCATGGGAATTTTGTAGTTGCCGCCGGAGGTATAGCGCAGCATGCCGGCATTGTTGGCAATTTGGTTGAAGGCCAGCAGCAAAAAGCCCATGTTCATGCCCTCAATAATGGGGCGTAGGCCGGTCATAGCGGCCCCTACGGCCATCCCGGTGAAGCTGTTTTCGGCGATCGGAGTATCGAGCACGCGCAGCTCGCCATACTTTTCGTAGAGATCCTTGGTGACCTTGTAAGAGCCGCCGTAGACGCCAACATCTTCGCCCAGCACAAAGACGGTATCGTCACGGCCCATTTCTTCGTCGATGGCCTCACGCAGGGCGTTAAATAGGAGGGTTTCTGCCATTGGTTTGGGTGCTAGTTGATGGAATAGGTGGTTCGAGCCGAATCAATGAGGGGTCGGTGGCTGAGGCGTTGGAAACACCTGACACCGCTGTGGTTTATTGGTCAGCGAAGATGTATCTATAGAGATCATCGGGATTTGGCTCGGGGCTTTCTTCGGCGAAGGTGAGGGCATCGTCGATGGTGGTCTGGATGCGATCGCGCACGTCTTTCAGCCCTCCTGCATCGACCAGGTTGTGCTCGACCAGATAGGCCTCAAAGCGCTTGATCGGATCGCGGGCCAGCCAGGCCTCTTTTTCGGCCTTCGATCGCAGCTCGTCCGGATCGGCCAGGGAATGACCCCGGAACCGGTAGGTGAGGCACTCAATCAGCGTCGGACCTTCCCCAGCCCGAGCTCGAGCTACGGCCTCCTGGGCGACAGATCGCACGGCCACTACATCCATGCCGTCAACTTCAACCCCTGGCATACCAAACACCGAGGCTTTTTTGTAAATCTCCGGCTGGGAGGTGGCGCGCTCGTGGGCCATGCCGATCGCCCACTTGTTGTTTTCCACCACAAACAGAATCGGCAGCTTCCACAGAGCGGCCATATTTAGACATTCAAAAAACTGGCCGTTGTTGCTGGTGCCGTCGCCAAAGAAACAGGCCGTCACCTGGTCGGCGCTGGCGTCACCCAGGGCATCGCGGCGGTAGCGCGACTGAAACGCCGCTCCCAGGGCCACGGGAATGCCTTCGCCAATAAAGGCAAAGCCCCCCAGCAGGTTGTGCTCGCTTGAAAACAGGTGCATGGATCCGCCCCGACCTTTGCTGCAGCCGGTTTCTTTGCCAAACAGCTCGGCCATCACGTTTTGGGCGGGCACCCCGGCGCTGAGGGCGTGGACGTGATCGCGGTAGGTGCTGCACACATAGTCATCGGAGCGCAGCGACTTAATCACGCCACTAGATACGGCCTCCTGGCCGTTGTAGAGGTGCACAAAACCGAACATTTTGCCCCGATAGTACATCTCGGCGCACTTGTCTTCGAAGAAGCGCCCCAGGACCATGTCTTCGTAGAGCCTCAGCCCTTCCTCTGGGGAGATTTGGGCCGGGGAAGCCTGAAATTGGGGTAATGTCCGTTCTTGAACCATGGATTTTGCTGGGTCCTACGCCGCGATGTCCAACATTTGACTATACCTAAAAGTATCCCCCCCTGGGCAGAGCCCAGGCCGAGATATGCTTTTTATCATACCGAGCGGGTCGCCTGGTAATGATGCTCGATGCTACCAAGAAGCCGGTTTTGCTTCAGAGACGCCTCTAAGGGCCGGATCTAGCGTCCGTTTTAGCGTCTCTGCCGTTGGCATCTTAGTCACTACTACCGTCGCTGATCGGCCCAGCTAGGACAGAACCCTAAGATCTTCATTTAACCTTCAAGCTCTAAATCTAGAACAGGTTCAGAACAGGTGAAGAGGCTACGTCAAGGCCCATCGCGGCCTCTGCCCTCAGCGGCAGACATGTGTTATAAACTTCACTTTTAGTCTTGTTTCAGAACAAACGCGATAGGGTGTAGCTAACTTTCCCAGCCTTCTTTTACATCGGCAGCAAAAATGGGCAGGAGCTGGACCTCGGTGCAAGGGTCGTCAACAGGGCAACGTGGCAGAACCAGTGCAAAGGTTGACTAGTTTGGGCTAAAGGCATGGATTTTGGCCTCCGGTGGCGGTTACAAATCAGCGGGTTGAGCAGTCCGCACTAAAGCTTTTTGGATACTATTTCGAGTGAATTCGCTGTTGGGGATGTGAGCTGTGAAAATTCCGTTAGATTACTACCGAATTTTGGGGTTGCCGATTCAGGCAACCGCTGACCAGCTGGCCCAGGCCCACCGCGATCGCGGCCTGCAGCTGCCCCGACGCGAATTTTCAGCCGCCGCCATTGAGGCGCGCAAGCAGCTCATTGACGAAGCCTATGCCGTGCTGTCTGATCCAGGTCGCCGCCGCGATTACGACAGTGCGTTTTTGGCCCATGCCTACACTGTCGATATGGGCCCAGAGCCCCTACCCGAGGCGAAAATTCCGGGATTAGAGGTGAGTGCTGATGCAGGGGAGGCGGCGCTGCGGTCGCTGGCCACTGAACCCGGCAGTGAGGGTAAAAGCTCCAAAATTGATATTGAATCTGACCAGCTGGTGGGGGCGCTCCTGCTCCTGCTAGAGCTGGGGGAATATGAGCAGGTTCTGCAGCTGGGCCATCCCCAGCTCAGCAGTCCCTACGCCAACGGCGGTATGGCCAGCCCCGTGCCCGCCCAGGATGACGTTGTGCTCACCCTGGCGCTAGCCTGCCTGGAGCTGGGCCGCGAGCAGTGGCAGCAGCGCCAGTACGAGCTGGCCGCCGAGTCGCTGCAGACGGGCCACGAGCTGCTGGCTCGGGGCAACCACTTCCCCGTGATTCGGGCCGAAATTCAGACTGAGCTATACAAGCTGCGCCCTTACCGCATTCTGGAGCTGTTGGCCCGTCCCCTCGACCAAACCCGCGAGCGCCGTCAGGGGCTCAAGCTGCTCAAAGCCATGCTTGAAGACCGGGGCGGCATTGAGGGCAGCGAGGACGATCTCTCCGGGTTGGCTATCGACGATTTTTTGCGGTTTATTCAGCAGCTGCGTGACTACCTCACCGCCTCAGAACAGCAAGAACTCTTTGAGCACGAGGCCCGTCGTCCCTCACCGGTGGCCACCTACCTGACGGTGTACGCCCTGCTGGCCCGAGGGTTTGCCCGCCACCAACCCGCCCTAGTGCGCCGGGCCAAGCAGCTCTTGCTGCGCCTGGGCGGTCAACAAGACGTCCATTTAGAGCAGGCCGTGTGTGCCCTACTACTGGGCCAGACCGAAGAAGCCAACCGAGCCCTAGAACTAAGCCAGGAGTACGAGCCGCTGGCCTACATTCGCGAGCACTCGCGCCAGTCGCCCGATCTGCTGCCGGGGCTATGCCTCTACGCCGAGCGCTGGCTTAAAGACGAGTTATTCCCACACTTTCGCGACTTCAAGGACCAGCAAGCCACCCTCAAAGACTATTTTGCCGACGCCCAGGTGCAGGCCTACCTGGAAACCATGCCCTCTAGCTCTGGAGCGGCTGAGCCGCAATGGTCTCAGGCGGGTGGCGGGCCGGGACCAGCGATCCAGTCTTCAGCCTCGGCTCTGGGTGCCACAGCCCAATTTCCTACAGTTGAGGGCTCGTTGCCCATCGGTGCGCCCACCATGCCCGTAACCCCAGCTCGCCGCAGTGCCCCGCCAGTGGAAGCTCCGCCGGCACGACCCGGTAGAGACCATAGCCGCAATAGCAGCGGTAGCCCTTCGATTCCGGCCCGCAACGGCAAGCGGCGGCCGCCCGAGACCTGGCGTGAAACGACAACTCCTGTCGTTAACGGCTTGGCTGGTTCGGATGTCGCTGGTTTCGAGCTTCGCGATGATTTTCGTGGCAATGAGCCCGAGGTCGGGGCAGACGATCTCTCCGTAGCTGAGCGAATCGCCCAGCTTTCGCCAGAGGGCAAAATGACGGCGACGGGCGATCGCGAGACTCCCAGCCCTACCGCTAACAGACCGAGCCGGGGCGCGATCGCCGCCGCCGATACGGCCCTGGCCCCTGGGCAGGCCTTGCCGTCTGGGGTAGGGGGCGGTGATCGCGATCGCCGTGCCGCGCCGCGCTGGGGACGGCTGGCCCTGGTGGGGGCCGCCGGTCTGGTGGGCGTTAGTATTTTGGGCTTTGGCACTATGCGAGCGCTGAGCTGGGTCACGGCGGCCTTTAGCGGGCCTAGGATTTCGGGCCAGCCCCTCGCCATTAGCGTGGACGAGCCCGCCTTCGAGGTGCCAGAGGCACCACCCGCGCCGACCGAAATCGGCGTCAACGATATGGCTAGCCGGGTGATCAATGAATGGCTGGAAATCAAGCGGCAGGCGCTGGGTAAAGACTACCAGGGCGATCGCCTCGACGACATTCTGCTAGAGCCGATGCTCACCCAGTGGACTCGCCGGGCCAACGCCGCCGTTCAGGAGAGCTGGTACTGGGAGTATGAGCACAACGTTGAGGTGGAGTCGGTTACCCCCGATGACCCCACCGTCGATCAGCTCCAGGTCGTCGCCGCTGTGTCTGAAAAAGCCCGACTGTTTGAGTTTGGGGTTGAAAATGCCAATGCTGCCTACGACGACACCCTGAGAATGCAGTACGACCTCGTGCGCCAGGACGGCAAGTGGTTTGTGCAGGGCATGAGCAAGCTGGCGGATACCAATTAAGTCAACGGGTAAGGGCGTGGATGGGGTAGTTTCGGTACGCCCTTTAATCATGCTGTGGTAGGCGCCTATGGCGAAGGCCAGGGTTCGGCAATCTCCCCTGACGGAGCCGACTTAACTGTGTTTTGATAGAATGCTGTTCGTACTAACCCCAAAGCTGAATGCCAGTAGATAGCCCGCCTGCTCCCCAGCCCCCCCTGGTGCTTGACACCCTGACCAATCCGGGTTTGCCCAATGATGAGTGCCCACGTCGGGCGCGCATTCAGCTTGACCTGCTGCTGCTGGCGATCGAGGCCCTCGATCTGGGCGGTAGCGAAGCCATGCTGGCGATCTCCCGTGAGCTAGCCCTGGAGGGGCTGGTGAAAGGCCGAGTGCACCTGTGGCTGCTGCGGGGTACTAACCCCATGCGCCGCTATAGCCAGCGTCGCCCTTTACAAATTGAAGAGGCCAAGGCCCTGGTTATAATCATTTGTGCTCTGGCTCGGCGGTTGACGGTGCTAGTGCGCCAGCTGCTAGTGGGGTATCAACAGCTAGCCGATCGGCAGCTCTCGCCTGAGCATCACTTTCGTTTAGCCGACTATCTGAGCCGATTTCGCAGCCACTTTCGGGCCCGCATGAACCCCCGCCGGGCTGGAGTGATTGCCTACAGCACCGACGAAAAGCTCGACGAATTGGCCATCCAGCTTTTACAACAACTCCTGCTATGTGCCGGGGTGCTTGGCCCCCAACGCCTCTGGAGTAGCCTGTTTGACGGAGAAGTATCATGACCGTTCAACGGCAATACACCCTGCCCCACTGCAATCTGAGTCTAGAGGGGCTGAGCGCCGACGCCAACGACCCGCTGTCGCCTTTGGCGGTGCTGATGAATGCCGAGTGCCAGTTGCCCGGAGCCTCTGACGCGACCTTGGCCGGTGGCCGGGAATTTTTAGACAGCCTGGTGGCGGCCGTCAGCCGCTACGGACAGCAGTTGCTCAGCGGGGTAGCTTCTCCCCCCTTAGGAACGGCTCCACCCATCGTAGAAGTCAAGCCGGGCGAAGGCGCTTACCACCACCT